>NZ_JBQQCD010000039.1:0-19446 GCF_052245555.1 Streptomyces sp. KR80 | reverse complement strand
GCCGCGTACGAAACGGAACCGCCCGGTGGGGGTTGGCGCATCGTCGCAGACCGCGGCCCGGTGGTCGGGGTGTGCCCACCCGTTCCGCACCAGCGGAACGAATGCCCACACCCCTGGACGCTACTTCGCGTCGGCGTAGCACTTCACCACTGCCGTGGTGAAGGGAAATCGCACGGGCGTATCGCCGAAGGCGATCCGCCCCGCGCGCCCGCCTGCGGACCGTACGGCGTCGGCCACCGCCTCGGCTTCCTCCTCCGGGCAGTGCACGATCACCTCGTCATGCTGGAAGAAGACCAGTTCGGCGCGGAGTCCGGCCAGGGACTGGCGCAGCGCGGCCAGCATCAGCAGGGCCCAGTCGGCTGCGCTGCCCTGGACGACGAAGTTGCGGGTGAAGCGGCCGCGGGCGCGTGCGTCGCGGGAGGCGTACCCGTATCCCGGCTCCGCGCTTCCTGCCGCCTGCGCCTTCCCCTCCTGCACCTGCTCCTCCTGCGGCAGTCCCGCCTCGTCCGGTTCCGCGGCCGCGGCGGCCGGCGGGCAGGTCCGGCCGAGCCAGGTGCGGACGAGCCGGCCCTCCTCGCCCGCGCGGGCGGCGTCGTCCACGTAGGCGACGGCTGCCGGGAAACGGCGGCGCAGCGCGGCGAGGAACTGCAGGGCGTCGCCGGAGGTCTGCCCGTACACCGCGCTGAGCAGGGCCAGTTTGGCCTGGTCGCGGTCCCCTGCGAAGGCCCGGTCGGACAGTGCGGCGTACAGGTCCCCGGGGTGGCTCGCCACGTCCATCAGGCCCGGGTCACGGGAGACCGCGGCGAGAACCCGTGGCTCCATCTGGTCGGCGTCGGCCACGACCAGCCGCCAGCCGGGGTCGGCGACCACCGCGCGGCGTACGACCTTGGGGATCTGGAGCGCCCCGCCACCGTTGGTGGTCCAGCGTCCGGAGACCGTGCCGCCGGGCAGGTACTCGGGCCGGAACCGGCCGTCCCGCACCCAGGACGTGAGCCACGCCCAGCCGTGTGCGGTGTGCAGGCGGTACAGCTTCTTGTACGCGAGCAGGTGCGGTACGGCGGGGTGGTCGACCGCCTGCAACTCCCAGGCGCGGGTGGAGGTGAGGGCGATGCCCACGCGGGCGAAGGCCTTGATGATGTCGGCGGGCAGATCGGGCCGCACCCGGACCCCGCCGAATGCCCGGGACACCTCGTCGGCCAGCTCCGCCAGCCGCTGCGGCTCCTGGACGCCCGGATAGCGCTCGCCGAGCAGCTCGTCCAGCAGCGCCCGGTGCACATCCGCCCGCCAGGGGATCCCGGCCCTCGTCATCTCGGCGGCCACGAGCGTGCCCGCCGACTCGGCCGCGGTCAGCAGCCGCATCCGGTCCGGGTGCTCGGCCGCCCGGTGTCTTCGCTGCTGATCGGCGTACACCTCCAGCAGGGCGGTCAGCGGATCCGTGCCGTGCGGCAGCGGCACCGGGCCGGGCTCGAAGAGCGACGGCTGTGGCTGCGCGGCCCGTACGGGAGGGTCGGTGGGGACGAGCAGGCCGTGGAGCCGGGCCCAGGCCGCGGCGAGGGAACGCGGCTCGCCCCAGTGGCCCTCATGGCCGGTCAGCAGCGCCTCCGCCGCCTCCACGTCGTAGCACCGCTCGACGCGCACACCCGAGGCGAGCAGTCGCGGGTAGACGTCGGCGGTGGACCGCCACACCCACCGGTCGACGTCCGGCCGGGCGCGCACGGCCTCGGCGAGACCGTCCGAGGGCACCTCGACGACCGGCCCGCCCGGCCGCCCCTCGTCGTCGAGCGGCACGATCCGGGCGCCGCCGTCCTCGATCCCGGCCACCGCGCAGCGCATGAGGGGAGTCTCGCACCGGGGTACGACATCGACCCCGCGCGTCGCCGGGGCTCAGCGCGCGTATGCCGTTGGCGGCACGCCGACCGTGGCGGTGAAGTCGCGGACGAGATGCGCCTGATCGCTGTACCCGAGTTCGGACGCGAGGCGCGCCCAGTCCAGGTCCGCCTCCGTGGTGGCGCGCTCCAGTGCCTCGTGGATGCGGTAGCGCAGGATGCACCACTTGGGACTGACGCCCACGTACACGGCGAAGAGGCGCTGCAGCGCCCGTACCGACAAACCCTCGGCGCGGGCGAAGTCGGCGACCCGCCGGATCGTACGGTCGGTACGGATGCGGTGGACGAGCGCCATGGCGAGGTCGGCCTGCGGGTCCGCTACGGGGCCGAGGGCGAGGAGGAAGGCGTCGAGGGCGGCGACGCGGGCGTCCTCCTCAGCAGGGTCGAGGACGGCGTTGGGGGCTTCGGCGGCGGTGACCGGGAAGACGTCGGCGAGCGGCAGCCGCTGCCCGGTCCACTCCGACACGGGCCGGTCCGGCGCGAACGGCCGGAAGCCACCGGGGCGGAACTGCACCCCGCACACCCGCCCGGTTCCTTCGAGCTGCTGGGTGAACAGCCCGAGCCCGATGCCCGCGACCTCGCCGAAGCCGGGGCGTTCGCCGTAGCGCTGGAAGACGACGTTCACCGAGGGATGCGGCACCACGTGCGAGGTGTACTGCTCGGCCAGGTCCCAGTCGATGAGCCAGTAGTGCTCCAGATACGGCCGCAGCGGCTCGGCGGGTGCGCGGCGGCGGAAGTGGACGCGGGCGAAGAGCTCCGGGGCGTCCACGATGCCTCGGGTGTCGCGACGCGGGCCTGCCATGGCGGCGATGCTACGTCGCGTTTCTTCAAGACGCCGCCTTCCGTCACTCGTACCGTCGCATCCATGACGACCAAGATCAGCGAACTGCTCGACGCGGCGGCTGCACGAGCGGTGCCCGTCGTGCGCGGCGTACGTGACGCGCAGCTCAAAGACCCCACGCCGTGCGCGGAGTACACCGTGCACGATCTGCTCAACCACCTCACTCACGTGGTCATCGGATTCCAGTCGCTGGCCGCCAAGAAGGAAGCGGACTTCACGACCACGCCCGACTACCTCAGCGGGGACTGGCGCGGCCGGTTCGCGGATGAGGCCGCAAGGCTTGCCGAGGCATGGGCCGCACCGGGTGCCGACGAGGGGATGACCGGGACCAGGAACCTCCCCGCTCGGACCGTGGGGAGGATGGTCCTGCTCGACCTGACCGTGCACGCCTGGGACCTCGCGCGCGCGACGGGTCAGGACTTCACGCCCGACGCGGCGAGCATGGGCGCAGTGGGCGCGTTCCTGGACGACATGGCGCCGACGGCCCGCCGGATGAAGGTCTTCGGCGAGCCCTTCCCGGTGCCGGAAGGCGCGTCCGCCTTCGAGGCCCTGCTGGCCGCGACCGGGCGGGACCCGCGATGGGGCACAGCCGGCCGGAACTGACGGCCGACGCTGACGCCCACGGCCGTAAAGGCCGCGGCTTATTCAGCGGAGGAGGCGCGGCGGGCGACCCCGTCCCGTGGTCTCGGCCGGGTGATCGCTGATCGTCGCTCAGGCCGGCGCGTTCCCCAACCGCGCGAGCGGGACCCCTACGTCTGCCGCAGCCATCAGATGGTCCGCACGGACAGCGCCCGAGCCCGTCCTGTGCACGCTGCCAGATGCGCCGCCTCCTTCTCCAGCGCGTCCCTCGGGATCTCGCCGCTCTCCTCGAAGAGCTGGACGTCGACCGTGTCGTCGTTCGCGAAATCCCACACGCCGGCCACCCTTCCCCGGTGCACGACGACCGGGGAGATCCAGCCCGCCGTGCGGCTGACGGCCTTGCGGCGGCCGGCCGCGATGAGGCGGGTGTCGGAGGTGCCCGGGCCCAGGACGCGGACCCTCTGCGGATGCGGCAAGGGCGGTGGGCGTCAGCGGCGACCCCGCGGGGACGGGGGCTGGACGAACTGCAGCGCGCGCGTGGCCGGCGGATCGGCCAGACCCGGGCCGCCCGCCGCCGCCCACGCCAGCACGTCGTTGGTGCAGTCGTCGTCCATGGCCCAGCCGACCCAGGTGGCGCGGCCGCCGTTGCGCCGTCCCTCGGCGGACGGCTGGACGACGACCACGTTGGCGTGGTCGCACGGGCCGAGGCAGTCGGTCATCCGCACCGCCAGCCGTCCGTCGGATGCCGCGGCCGCCGCCTCGAGCCGGTCCACCTGCCACGCGTGGTCCACACCGGGGTACTTGCGCGGATTGCCGCAGCAGCATCCCCGGCAGACGACAACCGTGCAGGGGCGGGCGGCGTAGGGCCTTACGGGAACTCCGGTGTGCGTCACGGTGATTGATCGTATGCCGCGGACCCGTGCCCTGCGTGCGCGATCCCCGGACGACGCTGTATGCGCACGCACCTCCGGGCGGAACGCCCCCGTGACGCTCTGCACGTCACGGGGGCCAGTCCCCGCTGCGTTGTCCAATGCGGTGCTCAGGACGACCGCCTTGGCCGCTGCCGGTCTCAAGTGCCCCGTCCCCAACGCCCCGCGGGACGGCGCCGGATCCGCCACCGAGACCTCCGGCGGCAGATCGGGTCAAGTCGAGCTACCAGCTCGACTTGGTCACCCCCGGGAGGTATCCGGCGTGGGCCTGTTCGCGGAGCCGGACCCGGGAGAGGCCGAACGCACGGAAGTAGCCGCGCGGGCGGCCGTCGACGGAGTCGCGGTTGCGCACCCGCGTCGCGCTGGCGTCGCGCGGCTGGCGGCGCAACTCCCGCTGCGCGGCGATGCGCTCGTCCTCCGGCGTCCGCGGGTCGCGGATGACGGCCTTCAGCGCGGCGCGGCGGGCGGCGTAGCGGGCGACGACCAGGCGCCGCTGCTCGTTCTTCGCGACCTTGCTCTTCTTCGCCATCAGATACTCCCCCCTCGGGCCCGGATCCGGGCCACGGCCTTCTCGATGCCCAGCGTGTCCACCGTCTTGATGCCCTTGGCGCTCAGAGTGAGCCGGACGTAGCGGCGTTCACTGGGCAGCCAGTAGCGCTTGGTCTGGATGTTGGGGTCGAAGCGCCGCTTGGTGCGGCGGTGTGAATGGGAGACGCGGTGGCCGAAGCCCGGTTTGCGACCCGTCAGCTGGCAGTGGGCGGACAAGGTTCAACCCCTCCTAATGAAAATGGGAACCATTTCTGTATAGTACTCCCCATGGCCCGCAACGAAATACGCCCGGTGATCAAGCTCCGCTCCACGGCCGGCACCGGCTACACGTACGTGACCCGCAAGAACCGCCGCAGCCACCCCGACCGGCTGCAGTTGCGCAAGTACGACCCGGTGGCCCGCCGCCACGTGATGTTCCGCGAAGAGCGCTGATCCGCCGGAGGAGGAGAGAGAAGAGGAGAGGGACAAGAAGATGAAGGCCGGAATCCACCCCCCGTACCACCCCGTCGTCTTCCGCGACATCGCGTCGGACTTCGCCTTTCTGACCCGGTCGACCGCGACCAGTGAGAAGACCATCGACTGGGAGGACGGCAACACCTACCCCGTGATCGACGTCGAGATCTCCTCGGCGAGTCACCCCTTCTACACGGGACGGGCCCGCGTTCTGGACACCGCCGGGCGCGTCGAGCAGTTCGAGCGCCGCTACGGCAAGCGCGAGGCCGGCTGATGGCGGAACGAGGCGACCGCATGGAGGCCCGAGGCGACCGCGACCGGCTCCCCGTGGTGCTGATCGGCGGACTGCACTCCGACGCCCGCCGGACTGCCGTCGACCGGCTGCTGGCCGCCGTGCCCGGCAGCGTGGCGCTCCACCACGACCTGGCGACGGCCACCGAGGGAACCGTCCGGCGGACGGTCCGCGACAGCAGCGGCCTCCTCGAAACCGGCGAGGCTCCGCTGGTGAACGACTGCGCCTGCTGCGCCCTGCGCGAGGACCTGGTCCCCGAGTTGGAACGGCTCGCCGGCAGTGGGCTGTGCCGGCTGGCCGTCGTCGAGCTGTGGGACTCGGTCGAGCCCAAGGCCATGGCCGAGGTGGTGGCCGCCCTGAGCGATGACGCGTTGGAGCTGACCGGCGTGCTGACGGCCGTCGCCCCGGAGCTCCTGGTGCCGTATCTGAGCTGTGGCGACGACCTCGCCGAGGTCGGCCTCGCCGCCGCGGCGAGCGACCGGCGCACGGTCGCCGACACCTGGGCGCGGCAGTTGGAGTACCCGTCGGCACTGGCAATCGCGGCCGCTGAGGGCGACGAACAGCCGGAGCCGAGCGACCTCGCTCTCCTCCGCCAGCTGCATCCCACTGCCCGTCAGGTGTCCGTGGACTCCGGCGAGCTGGCGGCCGCCGCCTTCGCCGGCTTCGACCTGGAGGCCGCGGCCGCGAGGCAGCACCCGGCGTGCGCACTGCTGCCGCAGGAGGCCGAGGAGCACGGCGTGACCACGGTGGTCTGGCACCGTACCCGGCCGTTCCACCCGGAGCGGCTGTATGCGGCGCTGGAGGACCTGACCTGCGCCGCGGCACGCAGCCGCGGTCGATTCTGGCTCGCGGACCGGCCGGACACGCTGCTCTCCTGGGACGCGGCAGGCGGTGCGCTGTGCGTGGAGAACGCCGGCCCCTGGCTGGCGTCGTTGCCGGACGCCGCCTGGGAGATGGTGCCACCGATGCGACGGGCCGCCGCCGCGATGGACTGGGACCCCGAGCACGGCGACCGCGCTCAGCACCTCGTCTTCACTTCACCGGCCCTCGATCGCGAAGGGCTGCTCGAACTCCTTGAGTCCTGCCTCCTCACCGACGCCGAGTACGAGGGCGGGCGAGAGGCGTGGCAGCAGCTGCCGCCCGCGTTCGACTCCCTCCTCGACCCCGTTTCGTAAGACGCGGTTCCCGCACCAGAAAGGTCCCTACGATGGCCCGCCGCCATGATGGCCGGAGGAGTTCCAAGCCCCGGCCCAACCCGTTGGACGTCGCCGGTATCAGCTACATCGACTACAAGGACACCGATCTGCTCAGGAAGTTCATCTCCGACCGGGGCAAGATCCGCAGCCGTCGGGTGACCCGGGTCTCCGCTCAGCAGCAGCGGCAACTCGCCCGCGCCATCAAGAACGCCCGGGAGATGGCGCTGCTGCCGTACTCCGCCAAGTAGCCGGTCGGACACGCGTCGTGCACGTGCATCCGCTCATGCAGGCGCACATGAACGAAGCTATGATCCGAGGCAGTTGGTAGAGGCAACTGTCCAGGAGATCGCTGTGCACCACCCGTACCGGAACGGTATGCCGGCCACGGCCCTCCAGGGCGTGGTCTGGCAGAAGAGCAAGCACAGCAACTCCCAGGGAGCGTGTGTGGAGTTGGCCAGGCTGCCCGACGGTGGTGTGGCGATGCGCAATTCGCGATTCCCGGACGGCCCCGCGCTCATCTACACCCCGGCCGAGGTGGAGGCGCTGCTACTCGGCGTCAAGGACGGGGAGTTCGACCATCTGATCGCCGAGTGAACCGCGGGCCCACGGCGTCGGGTCTCCGAGTGAGCCGCAGGTCTACGGCGTCGTCGGCGGCAGGTGAAAGAGGGCCCAGACAACCTTGCCCCGCAGGGTTCCGGCGAGCGGGTGCCAGCCCCAGTTGTCGCTGAAGGCATCCACCAGATGCAGTCCGCGCCCGGACTCCGCCGAGAAGTCCGGGTCGTCGGCGGGGTCGTCCTGGGCAACCGGACATTCCTCGCTGGGGTCCCGTACGGCACAGACGAGGCGGGAGGACCAGTGCATCAGGTGTAGCCGCACCGGGGGGTAGGGGATGGCCGCCGCTCCGATGCCGTCGGGGAGCGCATGGCGCAGTGCGTTGGTGACCAGTTCCGACACCACGAGCCCCACCGTGTCGAAATGCTCGCTCAGTTCCCACCGTCCGAGTGCGGCCTGGGTGAACTGTCGGGCGCCTCTGACCGATTCGTAGCGAGGGGCGAGTGAACAGGAAACAGAACTCGACATGCTCGCCGGGTCGATGGGAGGGAGGCCCTGCCGTAACGGCTCGAGCATGGTCGATCCTTCGGTCCCCATGCGTGGCACTCCTGGCCTAGAGGAATCGGTCAAGGCGGCGTGCTTGTGCTCGCGCACCATGGTTCCCAATGCGTAGAGCAGATGCAAGGGCAGATGCACGTGCACGCGCCTGCCTTGTGTGAGGCGGTGGGGGTTAGGACACAATTCTCCCCACGGCCGGTTTCGTAGCCTCACCCGACCACTTCTCGTCTCTGTAACCGGACAGGCACGCAACGAAGCTCGGAGATGGCAGACTTCGGCTGTTGAGGTCTCAGTGCAATACCGACAGAGGCGGGTAGTCGCGACATGGGCACAGTGCAGCCGGGTAGGGGGCACTTCCCAGCGGTGGCTGGGGGTGGAACGGACGGGGCCGGAGGATCGGGCGGCTCGATGGTGCGCCGCATCCTGCTCGGTTCTCAGCTCAGGCGGCTCCGCGAATCCCGCGGAGTGACCCGCGAGGCCGCCGGTTATTCGATCCGTGCATCCGAGTCGAAGATCAGCCGCATGGAGCTGGGACGCGTGAGCTTCAAGGCCAGGGACGTCGAGGATCTGCTCACGCTCTACGGCGTCACCGACGAGGCCGAGCGAGCCGCGCTGCTCGGGCTTGCCCGCGAGGCCAACATCGCCGGGTGGTGGCACTCGTACGGCGATGTGCTACCGGGGTGGTTTCAGACATATGTGGGCCTGGAGGGCGCGGCCTCCCTCATCCGCTCCTATGAGGTGCAGTTCGTGCACGGCCTGCTGCAGACCGAGGACTACATCCACGCCGTCGTGGTCCGCGGCCAGCCCGACGCCCCGGGACATGAGGTGGACCGGCGCGTGGCCCTCCGCCTCGAGCGGCAGAAGCTGCTGGTCGCCGAGCGCGGCCCGGACTTCCACCTGATCCTCGACGAGGCCGCGCTGCACCGCCCGTACGGCGGCGCCGACGTCATGCGCGGCCAGCTGCGGCACCTCATCGAGATGTCCCAGCGGCCCAATGTCACCCTGCAGATCATGCCGTTCGAATTCGGCGGTCATGCGGGCGAGAGCGGTGCCCTCACGATCCTGCGATTCCCCGAGTCCGATCTGCACGACGTCGTCTACCTCGAGCAGCTGACCGGGGCCCTCTACCTGGACAAGCGGGACGAGGTCAGCCACTACGAGAGGGCCATGGAGCGGCTGAGCCGGGACAGCCTGACTCCTGAGGAGAGCCGGAAGTTGCTGAGCGGGATGCTGCAACAAACCTGACTCATCAGGATGCTTCAACAGACTTGACTCATCAGTACGATGACATCTCATCAGGAGTTGCGTCAGCCCGGGGCGTCCGACCAGCGCCTCGACCTCCAGTTAGGGATGTCATGTCCTACTTCACAGAGTTGGCCCATCAGTACATCGACGGTGAGTGGAAGGCCGGCAGCGGCTCCTGGGACATCATCGACTTCAATCCGTACGACGGGGAGAAGCTCGCCTCGATCACCGTCGCCACGGTGGCCGAGGTGGACCAGGCCTACAGAGCGGCGGAGCGGGCCCAGGTCCCATGGGGGGCGACCAATCCGTATACCCGCCGTCTCGTCCTCGAGAGTGCCCTGCGGATCATCGAGGACCGCGAGCAGGAGATCACCGAGGCGATCATAGCCGAGTTGGGCGGCACCCGACTGAAGGCCGCCTTCGAGCTGCACCTGGCCAAGGAGTTTCTGCGCGAGGCGATACACCTCGCGCTGCGCCCCGAGGGACGGATCATGCCCTCCCCCGTGGACGGCAAGGAGAACCGCCTCTACCGCGTCCCGGTCGGTGTCGTCGGCATCATCAGCCCCTTCAACTTCCCCTTCCTGCTGTCCCTCAAGTCGGTCGCCCCGGCGCTGGCGCTCGGCAACGCTGTGGTCCTCAAGCCGCACCAGAACACGCCGATCTGCGGCGGCTCCCTGGTGGCCAAGGTCCTCGAGGACGCGGGCCTGCCGGCCGGGCTGCTGAACGTGGTGATCACTGACATCGCGGAGATCGGCGACGCGCTCATCGAGCACCCGGTGCCCAAGGTCATCTCCTTCACGGGCTCGGACAAGGTCGGCCGCCATGTGGCCACCGTCTGCGCCGCCAACTTCAAGCGCGCGATCCTCGAACTGGGCGGCAACAGCGCGCTCATCGTGCTGGACGACGCCGACGTCGACTACGCGGTGGACGCCGCCGTCTTCAGCCGGTTCGTGCACCAGGGCCAGGTCTGCATGGCCGCCAACCGCGTACTGGTGGACCGGAGTGTGGAGCAGGAGTTCACGGAGAAGTTCGTCGCCAAGATCAAGACTCTGCGGGTCGGCGACCCCGCCGACCCTGAGACACACATCGGGCCGCTGATCAACTCCTCGCAGGCGGAGTCGGTCTCGGCGCTGGTCGACCAGACGGTCGAAGCGGGCGCGACCGCGCTGCTGCGCGGCCGGGTCGAGGGCTGCCTCGTGGCGCCGTCGGTACTCACCGGGCTGCCGACGGATGCGCCCGTCCTGTCGCAGGAGATCTTCGGGCCGGTGGCGCTGGTCGTGCCCTTCGACGGGGAGGAGGAGGCGATCCGGATCGCCAATGACACTCCGTACGGCCTGAGCGGCGCGGTGCACACGGCCGATGTCGAGCGTGGTGTACGGGTGGCCCAGCGGATCCACACCGGCATGATCCACATCAACGACAGTACGGTGCACGACGAGCCGATCGTGCCCTTCGGAGGCGAGAAGCACTCCGGCGTCGGACGGCTGAACGGCGACTCCACGGTGGAGGCGTTCACCACCCAGAAGTGGATCTCCATCCAGCACGGCCGCAGCGGCTTCCCCTTCTGAGGCGTACCCGGCTTCCGGGGTCTTCGCCGGGACTCCCATCGCGTCGCGTCGCGCGCCCTTGCGGACAGAACCTGACCGCAAGGGTCCGTAACGTCGTGGGTGTCAGGACGGCAGGAAGACACCTCCCCAGCCACGGTTGGGGATGCCCCAGGAAGGCGGACGACATGGTCACTCACGTTCACGCGGAAGCCCGCGGCGACGAGCGCGGAGCGCTGCTGGCCTTCGTCGAGGCGCAGCGCGGTGCCATCCGCCGCTCCGTCCTCGGCCTGACCGAGGAGCAGGCGGCGAGCAGGCCGAGCGCCAGTGAGCTCTCGCTCTCCGGACTGCTCAAGCATGTCGCGGAGACCGAGCTCGGCTGGGTGCGGTTGGCCCGGCAGCTGCCGCCCGCGATCGAGCGCACCGAGGAGAACTGGGGCGACAGTTTCCGGCTGGTCGAGGGGGAGACCGTCGCGCAGATGCTGGCCTTCTGGGAGAAGGTCGCGCAGGAGACGGAGGACTTCATCCGTTCGGTGCCCACCCTGGACGACACCTTCCCGCTCCCCGAGGCGCCGTGGTTCCCGCCGGGCGGCCGGGTGTCGATGCGCTGGCTGATGCTCCACCTGGTCGAGGAGATCGCCCGGCACGCGGGTCATGCCGACATCATCCGTGAGTCACTCGACGGGAAGATCTCCTTCGAGCTCGTCGCCGAGGCCGACGACGCCTGACCTCCGCTCCGCCGAGGGGGTAACGATCACCACCCCCTGCAGACCGAGCCGCAGGGTGAACAGCGGTGGGCTCCGGGCTGCGGTCAGTGGTGGAAGGCGGTGGCGGCGGACTCGGGTGTGCTGAGCGGGCTCTGCTGTGCCCTCAGTTCGGGCAGTAGCCGCCGCAGGTCCTCGATGAACAGCTCCGCGAGGTCTGCCGTGAGGCCGTTGCGGCAGACCACGCGGAGCACAGACAGATCCTCCCGGTTAGGCGGGAATCGGTAGGCGGGAACGAGCCAGCCGCGCTCGCGCAGCCGCCGGGACACATCGAAGACGTTGTATTGCGTGATATCCGGTTCCGTGGCGAAGGCGAAGACCGGAAGCTCGTCGCCCCGTGTCAGCAGCCGGAAGTCGCCGAGCGCCTCGATCCGCTCGGCGAGCGAGCGCGCCACGTCCCGCGACCGCTGCTGGACCGCCCGGTAGCCGTCCCGGCCGAGCCGCAGGAAGGTGTAGTACTGCGCGGCCACCTGCGCGCCGGGCCGGGAGAAGTTGAGCGCGAATGTCGGCATGTCGCCGCCCAGGTAGTTGACTCGGAAGACCAGCTCCTCGGGCAGCTCTGCCGCCGTACGCCACAGCGCCCATCCGACACCCGGATACACCAGGCCGTACTTGTGCCCGGAGGTGTTGATCGAGGCGACGCGGGGCAGCCGGAAGTCCCACACCAGGTCCGTGTCGAGGAAGGGGGCCACCATCGCTCCTGACGCGCCGTCCACATGTACCGGCACATCCAGCCCCGTACGCTCCTGAAGCGCGTCCAGGGCCGCGCACACCTCCGCCACCGGCTCGTACGACCCGTCGAAGGTCGAGCCGAGTACGGTGACCACGCCGATGGTGTTCTCGTCGCACAGCTCGGCCGCAGCCTGGGCATCGAGGTGGAACCGCTCGCCCTCCATGGGGACTTGGCGGGCCTCGACCTCCCAGAAGTTGCAGAACTTGTCCCAGCAGACCTGGACGTTGACGCCCATCACCAGATTCGGCCTCGCGCCGGGGTAGCGGTCGGCGTTTCTCCGCTCCCAGCGGCGCCTGAGCGCCATGCCGGCGAGCATGCAGGCCTCGCTCGACCCGGTGGTGGAGCAGCCCACCGCCTCACCCGGCCCCGGCGCATGCCACAGCTCGGAGAGCATCGAGACGCAGCGCCGCTCCAGTTCGGCGGTGCGCGGATACTCGTCCTTGTCGATCATGTTCTTGTCGCGGCACTCGGCCATCAGCCGGCCCGCCTGCGGCTCCATCCAGGTGGTGACGAAGGTGGCGAGGTTGAGCCGGGAGTTCCCGTCGAGCATCAGCTCGTCGTGCACCAGTTGATATGCCGACTCCGGGGGCATCGGCCGGTCGGGCAGCCGGTGCCGGGGAGGCGCCGTGGCCATACCGCCGATCGGGTCGGCTTCGTCGTAGAAGGGATTGAGAGCGAGCTCGCTCTGCTCAGCTCTCCCCGAACTCGCATCCTTGTGCAGCGGCATGGTGTCGCCTCCTTCGGTCGCGACGACCCTTCGCCATGGACAATACGAGCATTTCGGTCGGGTGGCCTGGGCTTGCACCTCACGTGGCGTGAGGGATCAGTGTGGAGGGCGGACACACAGAGGAGCGGGAAGGCATGAGCTACTCAGTAGGACAGGTCGCCGGATTCGCCGGCGTGACGGTGCGCACCCTGCACCACTACGACGAGATCGGGCTGCTCTCGCCGAGCACGCGCAGCCACGCAGGCCACCGGCGGTACGACGACGCCGACCTCGACCGGCTGCAGCAGATCCTGTTCTACCGGGAGCTCGGCTTCCCGCTCGACGAGGTCGCGGCACTCCTCGACGATCCGCACGCGGACCCGCAGGAGCACCTGCGGCGCCAGCACGAACTGCTGACCGCCCGGATCGGCAAGCTGCAGGAGATGGCCGCCGCCGTCGAACACGCCATGGAGGCACGGAAGATGGGCATCAATCTCACGCCGGAGGAGAAGTTCGAGGTCTTCGGCGACCACGACCCGGAGCAGTACGCGGAGGAGGCCGAGCGGCGCTGGGGCGGCTCCGACGCCTACCGCGAATCCCAGCGCCGGACCGCCTCGTACACCAAGGAGGACTGGCTGCGGATCAAGGCGGAGGGTGCGGAGAACAGCAGGGCGTTCGTCGCCCTCATGGAGGCGGGCGTGGCACCCGACTCCGAGCAGGCGATGGACCTCGCCGAGGAACACCGGCAGCAGATCAGCCGGAACTTCTACGACTGCAGCTATGAGATCCACACCGGGCTCGGTGAGATGTACGTCACGGACGAGCGGTTCGCCGTCGGCTTCGAGCAGATCAAGCCGGGGCTCGCCGAGTATCTGCGGGACGCGATCCTCGCCAACGCCCGGCGGAACGCCTGACCGCGCGGGCCCCGGCTCAGGGCCGGGGCCCGCCCGCGGTGTGGCCTGGGCCGGGGCCGTCTCAGCCCTGCGGGGCGATCACCGCGGCCGTGCCGTACGCGCACACCTCGGTGCCCACGTCCGCCGCTTCCGTCACATCGAAGCGCATCATCAGCACGGCGTTCCCACCGCGTGCCCGGGCCTGCTCGACCAGCCGCTCCATGGCCTGGTTACGGGTCTGCACCAGGGTCTTCGTCAGCCCCCTCAGCTCGCCGCCGATCATCGACTTCAGGCCCGCGCCGATCTGGCTGCCGAGGTGGCGGGAGCGCACGGTCAGGCCGAAGACCTCGCCGATCACCTGTTGTACGTGGTAGCCGGGGACGTCGTTGGTCGTCACCACCAGCACGTCGGCCTCGGGCCCCTGTCCGCCGCCGAACTCCTCGATGCCCATCGCACCCACCTCCTGCGTAAAGACTCCTGTGTCGCCACCAGGGACGCACCCGGGGCGGCGGACGTTGAGCCGACCGGCCGCAACGTCCCGGCGGCGGCCTCTCCCGTCCGGCGGGCCACTGGAACCGGAGCGCCCCCGCTCGCGTTGATAGCTTTGGGCAGCCACACACCAGTCCACACCTGTGCCCGGGCCCCGCTTGTGCCTGCGCCCTCGACCCAGGAGCCTGTCCTCGTGACCACCCTCGCGCTCGGCCCCAGCTGGCTCGACCCGGATTTCCTCATCAACACCTTCGGACCGATCGGCATCCTGGCGATCGTGTTCGCCGAATCCGGCCTGCTCATCGGGTTCTTCCTGCCGGGCGACTCGCTGCTCTTCACCACCGGTCTGCTGGTGGTCACGGACAAGCTGGACACCCCGTTGTGGCTCATCTGCACGCTGATCGCGATCGCGGCGGTCCTCGGGGACCAGGTCGGCTACCTCTTCGGGCGCAAGGTGGGCCCAGCGCTCTTCAAGCGCCCGGACTCCAAGTTCTTCAAGCAGGAGAACGTGGAGAAGGCGCACGAATTCTTCGAGAAGTACGGCCCGAAGTCGCTGGTCCTGGCCCGCTTCGTACCGATCGTGCGGACGTTCACGCCGATCATCGCGGGCGTGAGCCGGATGAACTACCGGTCGTTCATCGTCTTCAACGTCGTCGGCGGCGTGCTGTGGGGGGTCGGCGTCACGCTGCTCGGTGCGGCGCTCGGCCGGGTCGACTTCGTGCGCACCCACATCGAGTCGATCCTGATCGGGATCGTGCTGCTTTCGGTCCTGCCGATCGTGATCGAGTTCCTCCGCGCCCGCGGGGCGTCGAAGAAGGAGCAGGTCGCGGAGCCGGCCGCCGATCCGGGGGCGCAGGAGTCAGGCCCGCGCGGCCGCCACGCCAAGCGCTGACCTCTCCCCCGGGGGGCGGGGACCGCAGCTCCCGCGCCGCGCCCGCCCCGGCCCGAGATCTCGCGCGGGGTCGATGAGCCCGGTAGCGCCCGCCGCCACGGCCTCGGCCGCTGCGGTCAGCTTGGTGGCGGCGCCAGCGGCGTCCTCCGCCACCAGGGCAAGGCGTTCCGCGAAGGTCGGCGAGCCAGGATGTCCGCCACCCCGGCCAGCGGCGGCCGGTCGCTGGCGATGGTGTGCGCCAGTTCCGGGGCATAACAGGCCAGCCCGGCCCGGTCGCGGGCGCTGAGCACCAGGAGGTGCGGCCTCTCGGGACGTCGATCGGGCCCCGCCGTCCTGGGGCCTGGGGGGCGGGAGCCGTGCCGCCCGCTTGGCGGGACGCGGAACTCCGTGGCGGCGCCCGCGGGAGCGGCGGCTTGCGGCCGCAACGCGGCATACCCCGTCGCTCCGGCTCGCCCGGCGAGGGCATCGTCAGAAGCCGCGGGTGCGCTTCGCGGCCCGGCGGGCCGTGCCATCCGTCCCGCTCGGCACCTTGAGGAAGAGCCGGGCGGTCTCGCCACCGAGGTTCACGCCGATGGCGATGGCCAGCGCGAGCGCCGCCGCCTCCGTCAGGGAGGACATCCCCTCGTTCAGGCGGCCCTGGGCCAGTCCCAGCAGGCCGAAGTACATCGCACTGCCCGGCAGGAGCGGCCCGATCGCCGCCGTGACGTACGGCAGCGCCGAGGCGTACCGGTACCGCGACAGCAGCTGACCGAAGAGGCCAACCAGGCCCGCCGCCACCGCCGTGGACGGAACCGGGTCCATCTCCGCCGTGTAGTGCAGCGCTCCGAAGACCACCCAGGCGACCCCACCGCCCAGCGTCACCACCAGCACGGTGTGACGTTCCTGCTGCAGCAGCAGCGCGAAGGCCAGGGTCAGCAGCATCGCCGCCATGATCTGCAGGACCGGCCGCTGAGTGGTGTCCAGCGCGTCCAGCGGCTGCAGCCGCGCGCCCAGCTGCATACCGCCGTACAGCACGATCAGCACGCCGCAGACGATGCCGACGATCAGGTAGCAGACCTCCAGCAGACGTGCGGACGCGGTGATGTAATAACCCGTCAGCCCATCGTGCACGCCCGCGACCAGCGCCCGTCCCGGGATCAGGGCGAAGAGCCCACCGGTGATCACTGCTGACGCCTGCACATCGGCGTGGGCCAGGCTGAAGGCCACGCCGACCGCGGCGGGCGGCATCGCAGCGGCCACGAACTGGTAGAACTCCGGCAGTCCGCGCCCGGACGCCAGCCACGCCAGCCGGTCGCCCAGCATCGCGCCGATCGCCGCCGCGATGAAGACCAGCCAGCTGCCGCCGACGAGGGTGCTCGCGGCGCCCGCCAGTGCCCCGGCGGCCAGCGTGAGGGTCCACCCGGGGTACGGGTGACGGTTCCGGCGGATCTCCGCCAGCCGCCGGTACGCCTCCTCCAGCGTCACCTCGACGTCGTCCGAGCCGATGTCGTCGACCAGCCGGAAGACCGCCGACAGCCGGTTGTAGTCGGTGACCCGCCGCCGTACGGTCCGGCTGGCCGTCACCGGGTCGTCGACCAGCGACGGCTGATACGAGACCGACAGCAGGGTGAAGGTGACGGTCGGCTCGACCCGGTCCAGGCCGTAGGCGTGCGCGACCCCGAACATCGCCGCCTCGACGTCCTCCGCGCCCTCGCCGCCCGCGAGCAGCAGCTCGCCGATGCGGAGCGTCAGATCGAGCACGCGCGGTACGGCCGGTCCGGTCCCGTCCTCGTGCTTCTGCGCCCGGTCCGGGACCGGCCGCTCGGCGATCGGCATGCGCAGCATCGTGCGCATCCGGTCCTGCCAAGGGGTCTCTTTGGTCAGCCGGACGACCGGGATGCCCTGCGGTGGGGTGAAGGCCGGATAGCCGGACGGCTGCCGGGTCTGTGTGCTCTGTGCCGCCTGCCCACTGGGCGGGGCGAAGGCCGAACCCTCCGGCTCGGCCGGCGGCTCCGGCACCAGTCCGCTCGGCACGGCGAACTCCGACGTCGGGTGCTCGTCCTCCGGCGGAGCCGGCAGCGGCACTCCCGAAGGCGGGAGGAAGGCACTGCGTGCCTCGTCCGACTGCGGCTTGCGGTCCTCCGGATGCTCCGCCTCCGGGTTGTCGCCGGCCTTCCTCCGTGTCCCTGTCGCGTCCTTGACCACGTCTTTCCGATCCTCCTCTCCGTGACTGTCCTGTCGGTCCCCTTCCCGGTGCTTTCCCGGCCACGATGCCGTACGGCCACCGGTGTCGCCCAGGGGCCAGGTCGCCCCCGCGCAACGGGCGGGCGGCACATCCCCTGAGGGGTGCCGCCCGCCCGTAGGTCGAAATACGCCGACGCTCAGTGCATCAGTGGTCGCCGCCCTGGGCCTCGAGCCGCTTGATGGAGGCCTCGATCTCCACCTCGGCCTCGGTTCGCCCGACCCAGGTCGCGCCCTCGACCGACTTGCCGGGCTCCAGGTCCTTGTAGACCTCGAAGAAGTGCTGGATCTCCAGGCGGTCGAACTCCGACACGTGGTGAATGTCCCGCAGGTGTTCCACCCGCGGATCGGAGGCCGGTACACACAGCACCTTGTCGTCACCACCGGCCTCGTCCGTCATCCGGAACATGCCGATCGCACGGCACTTGATGAGGCAGCCGGGGAAAGTGGGCTCGTCCAGAATGACCAGCGCGTCCAGCGGGTCGCCGTCCTCGCCGAGGGTGTTCTCCACGAAGCCGTAGTCGGCCGGGTAGCTGGTGGATGTGAAGAGTCGACGGTCCAGGCGGATACGACCGGTCTCGTGGTCCACCTCGTATTTGTTCCGCGAACCCTTCGGGATCTCGATGGTGACGTCGAACTCCACGGGTGGCTCCTCCATGATCAACACACAGTTCGGGTGATTAAGTGTCCCTCACGCGTGTGTGTGGTGGCGAAAGGGGCTGGTCCGAGGTGCCCGAGGCCAGATCGTGGCAGTTCAGGTGGGCGGTCGAACAATGGCGGACGCGACCGGAATTGCATCTTCCGGTGCTGTCCGGCCTGGTCGGACTGGCCATCGCGCTCTGTGCGGTGACCGCGGCCGGTCCGTGGGACTCCGGCCAGCGTACGGCGGAGCGGGAGTTCGCAGCGGTGTGGGACCGCGGGGGTGGCGAGCATCACGGCGAACGCCACGGCGGGCGGTCCGGGAAGGCGGCGGGTACGGCGCCGAGCGCCGCTGTCGTGCTGCCCGCACTCGGGAACGACACGCGGGCCGCATCCCCCGACCCCGTGCCCCCGCCCACCGAGAACGGCCTCGCCGACGCCCTCGCACCGCTCTTGAGGCACCCCGCCCTCGGCGCGGTGCACTCGGCCGCCGTCGTGGACGCCACGACCGGCAGGCAGCTCTACGGTGCCGAGGCGGCCCGCGCCGTGGTCCCCGCCTCGACCATCAAGATCGCCACTGCCGTGGCCGCGCTCGACGCCCTCGGTCCCGACCACCGGATCGAGACGACCGTCGTCCAGGGCGCCGCCGACGACGAGGTGGTGCTGGTCGGCGGCGGCGACCCGACGCTCACGGCCCGTAGGACGCCCGACGGCGCCGGGCCGAAACCGGCCAGTCTGCGGGACCTGGCGGCTCAGACCGCCCGCGCACTGAAGGACCGCGGCACGCGGAAGGTCACCGTCGCGTACGACACCTCGCGCTATACCGGACCCGATCTGCACCCGATCGGCCCCAACCCGAACATCGCCCGCGTCACTCCTCTCATGGCCGACGAGGGCCGCCGGGACGGCAGCAGCAGCGGTCCCGCCGAGCGCGAGGGCGATCCGGCCGCCGCCGCGGCCCGGACCTTCGCCGACCGGCTGCGCGACCGCGGCATCGCCGTCTCGGGAGACCCGCACTCCACGACCGCCGGGGCTCGGGCGGAGCGGCTGGCCGCCGTACGGTCGCTGCCGCTGTCGGCCCTCGTCGAGCGCATGCTCACGGTCAGCGACAACGACATCGCCGAGGCCCTCGCCCGGCAGACGGCACTGGCGGACGGCGAGCCGGCGAGCTTCAAGGGTGGGGAACAGGCCATCACGTCCCGGCTGAGGAAGCTCGGCCTCCCGCTCTCCGGTGCGCGTTTCGCGGACGGCAGCGGCCTCAGCCGTGACGACAAGGTCTCGGCGGCGCTCCTCGCCCAGCTGCTCGTACGGGCCGCGGAACCCGATCGCCCGGAGCTGCGGGCGGCCCTGACGGGCCTGCCGGTCGCGGGGTTCAACGGCACGCTGCGCAGCCGGTACGCGGACGCACCGACGGGCACGGGCATGGTCCGGGCCAAGACGGGGACCCTCACCGGCGTGAACGCGCTCGCCGGCACGGTCGTCGACG
>NZ_JBQQCD010000038.1:0-20249 GCF_052245555.1 Streptomyces sp. KR80 | reverse complement strand
GATTCGCCCTCCGGGCTGTCAGCCGCCAGCCTGGGGGGGCGCGCGGGCCGTACGCCGCCTACCGGACGAGGGCGGGGGGAGGGGCGACAGGTGAGGATGCGACCGAGGGGAACCGGCCCTACGGACACCCGCCGCCCCACCAGCCAGGCCTTCGCCCGCTGGCTCCCCGCCGTCCTCATCGTCGGCGGCCTCGCCTTCGAGCTCCTCACGCCGCGGCGCTTCACCGGCTCGCCGTTCTTCTCCGCGGCCCCGCTGGTCGCCGCGGCCCTCTCCACGCTGCGCGTCACGGTCGCCACCGGTGTCGTCTCCGTCGTCACCGTCCTGAGCCTGCACGCCTACTTCACCGGCACCGTCTCCGGCAGCGAGGAGATCACCGAACTGGCGACCATCCTCACCGTCGCCGGGCTCGCGGTGTTCCTCAACCGGGTCGTGCACCTCGGCCAACGCCGGCTGGCCTCGGCGCGCGGCGTCGCCGAGGCCGCCCAGCGGGCCGTGCTGCCGACGCCCGCCCCCCGCATCGGCGGGCTCCATGTCGCGGCGCGCTACGAGGCCGCACAGGCCGAGGCCAGCATCGGGGGAGATCTCTACGCCGTGCAGGACACCCCGCACGGCGTACGTCTGATCATCGGCGACGTCCGGGGCAAGGGCCTGGACGCGGTCGAGATGGTGGCCGTCGTCATCGGTGCCTTCCGGGAGGCGGCCGAGCAGGAGACGACCCTGGAGGAGGTCGCGGTCCGGCTGGAGCGCGCGCTGCAGCGCGAGACCGCGCGCCGCGAGGGACTGGAGCAGGCGGAGGGCTTCACCACCGCGGTGCTGGCTGAGGCGACGCCCGTCGTGCCCGCCGCCCTGCGGTCGGAGCCGGGCGAGGGCGCCCTGGCGGGCACCGTGCGCCTTCTCCATCGCGGCCATCCCTCCCCGCTTCTGCAGTACGCGGACGGCAGCTTGCGGGAGGCCGGTCCCGACAGGGCCTCGCTGCCGTTCGGGATGGGCGACTTGGGCGAGTGGCCGGAGCACGTGGCGGAATTCCCCTTCCCCGAGGGGGCCACGCTGCTGCTGTTCACGGACGGCGTGACCGAGGCCCGGGACGCCCGAGGAGTCTTCTACGACCCGCGGGAGCGGCTGCGCGGCCGGCTGTTCTCCGGGCCGGACGCCCTGCTCGACGCGCTGGTGGAGGACGTGGACCGGCACACCGCGGGTGGCTCGACGGACGACATGGCGCTGCTGGCCGTCAGTCGTCCGGGGCGCGGCCAGCCGGAGCGACGGCTGACGGTGGAGCTGGCGCCCGCTTCTCACGGTCCGTGATCGGACGGCACCCCTCCGCATCACAACTGACGCACGATCAGCTGTCGTGGGTTTCGGCGCAGCGGTTCAACTCGCCCGTATTAGAGATTCCGTGCCCTGGTTCGTCCCTTCGAATTTCCTTAAGGATCACACCGAACGGCTTGGAATCCCTGGCCCGGGTCTATTAACGTTCGATAACGCAGCGCGGTTGTCCCAGCCGCCACAAGAGGTGGCACCGTGCGCCGAAGCCTAATCCCGTACCACCTGCACCATTGAGCACAAGGGAGCCGGGGAACCATCCTCCTGCCGCTGATATCGGCACAGGAGGGGCCCACTTGGGGTGAATCGGACGCCTCTCCGGAGGGGTCCGTAGGAGACCTTCCTACTCCGAACCCGTCAGCTAACCCGGTAGGCGAGAAGGAAGGAAAGGAGTCCGCCCGCGTGGCGTCCAAGAGCCCTGCCCCCGAGACTCTGTCCGAGCCGGTGAATTCCCTGGGTTACGGCGCCGGGTTCGGCGAGGAGCCCCCGGCCGCCGCAGAAGGCGAGTGGAATCCGACCGCGGAGTCCGTGGGCCCCGTCCGTGGCAGGCACCGAGTCGGCAAGCAGCGTGGTGGCGGCATGGCGCGCAGCAGCGCCGTCCTCGGCGTCGGAGTCTTCGCCGCCGTGGGTGCGGGCGGCATGGCCAGCGCGCAGGACAAGCCCCCGGTCTCCATCTCGATGCCGGACATGTCGGCCGTCTCGGACAAGCTCCCGGACGCCGCGTCGCTGCCCGGCATCGGCTCCCTGATATCCGACGACGACACATCGGATGCGGCCGAAGCGCCGGCCGGCACCACCACGACGCCGCTGTCCTCGGCCGGACTCACCGACGACGAGGCCGCCCAGGGCGCCGACGCGGGTGAGGCGCTGCGGGCCCGCATCATGCGCCAGGCCGAGCAGCAGCAGAGCGCGGCGGAGGCGGCGGAGCGCGAGGCCGCCGCGAAGGCCGCGGCCGCGAAGGCCGCGAAGCTGGCTGCCGAGCAGAAGGAGCAGGCCGAGGAGGCGAAGCGGAAGGCCAAGGCAGAGGCCGAGCGCAAGGCCAGGGAAGCGGCCGCGAAGAAGGCCGAGGCCGAGCGGCTGGCCAGGCTGGCCAAGCAGTACACCCGCCCCCTCTCCTCCTACACCCTCACTTCCAGCTTCGGCGAGTCCGGATCCATGTGGTCCAACAACCACACCGGCCAGGACTTCGCCGCACCCACCGGCACCCCCGTCAAGGCGGTGCACACCGGCACCGTCACCGAGGCGGGTTGGGCCGGGTCCTACGGCTACCGGATCGTGCTCACGCTGGAGGACGGCACCGAGATCTGGTACTGCCACCTGTCGTCGATGACCATCACCTCGGGCAAGGTGACCACCGGCGACACCATCGGCCGCGTCGGCGCCACGGGCAATGTCACCGGTCCGCACCTCCACCTGGAGGTCCGGCCGGGCGGCGACTCCCCGATCGACCCGGTGGCCTGGCTGCGGGAGCGCGGCGTCAGCGTCTGACGTCCCGCCCCCACACCGCTGTCCCCGTACGCCCGCAGCCCCTGCCGTCCCTCCGACGCAGGGGCTGTCCGGGCTTCGCCGCGAGTCGGCGCCCGGGTGCGCTAGCGGCCGTACGGAGGCCCGTACTGCTGCTGCCCGTACGGAGATCCGTACGGCCGCCCGTGCTGCTGTCCGTACGGCTGTGCATGCTGCTGTCCGTACGAGGGCCCGCCCGGCGGCGACCACTGCGCCGGGATGTGAGGGCGGTCCGGGACATACGGGACATAGGGGCGGGCGGTGACCTGCGCCGCGTGGGCCAGGGCGGACCGGGCCACTTCCTTGCGCTGCCACAGGTGATGCAGCAGTTCCTGCTCGCGTGCGATGAAGTCCGCCCCCGCCGCCCCCCGGTGCGCCCGCTGCCGCAGGAACGCCAGTGCCGAGGCGAAGGACTGGTACTCGGCGACCCTGCGGGCAGCCTGCTTCCCGTGATGGCGCCGTGCCGCGTCACGGGCTATCGCACGGGCCCGCATGGAGGACAGGGCGTGCGGCTCGGGCGGGATGAGCCACCCTGCCGCGACGTAGGCGGGCAGATGGCTCCGCACGGTCTCGAGTTCGCTGCTGCGGGACCAGATCACCAGCCAGGTCAGCAGCCCGAAGACGGGGACCATGAACATGCCGTAGACGGCGATGAAGCCCGCGCCGCCGAGGGTGGCCGAGCCGTTCCAGACGGCGTGCAGCACCATCGCGGTGAGCAGTCCGGCGAGTGGCACGAGGACGCGGCGAATCCGCTGGCGGGGGGTCGCGAGGGCGGCGACCCCGAAGCCGATGCCCGTCAGGGCGGTGAAGAGGGGGTGCGCGAAGGGCGACATCACGATGCGGATGAAGAACGTGGCCGCCGTGACCGACTGGAAGCCGGAGGAGCCGAGGGCTCGGTCCTCGCCGAAGGCGTTGCCGAGATAGAGGATGTTCTCGGTGAACGCGAAGCCCGTGGCCGTGATCCCCGCTATGACGACGCCGTCGACGATGCCGTCGAAGTCCCGGCGGCGGTAGAGGAAGAGCAGCAGCAGCGCCGCGCCCTTCGCCGTCTCTTCGACGACCGGCGCGATGAAGGTGGCACCCCAGGCTTCGGCCTCCGGTGCCGAGGACGTCCCGACCCGGGCCGCGATCCACTCGGTCGCGAAGCTGTTGGCGATGATCGCCAGAAGCGTCGCGGCGCAGGCGCCCCACGCGAAGGCGAACAGCTGGTTCTTCCAGGGTTCCGGCTCGACCCGGTCGAGCCAGCGGAAGGCGGCTATCAACAGCGGCACGGGCAGCACGGCCAGGCCGAGACCCACGAGGAAGCCCTCGGTGCCGGTCTGTGCCCGGACGAGAGCGAGGATGACCAGTCCGGAGAGCGCGAGCAGCGTGATCAGCGCACCGACGCGCAGCGCTCCGCTGTGCCACAGCGCGCGCCGGGGGCGGTAACGCCACTGTGCGGGCTCGGGCATGGCGCCGAACTGCGGCTGCGCCTCGTACGCCGGTACGCCCGGCCGCTGCGGAAAGGGGTGCACCCGTCGACCCTAACCAGCGGTCGGGGTCGGTGTACGGCCGTGGGGTACTTCAGCGGCGCCGTCGGGGGGCTTCAACGGCGTACGAAGAGCAGGTCGTGCACGACGTGCCCCTTCTGCAGACCGGCGCTCTCGAACTTGGTCAGCGGCCTGAAGTCGGGCCGTGGCGCATAGCCCCCGCCAGGCTGGGTGTTCTCCAGCTCGGGGGAGGCGGACAGCACCTCGAGCATCTGCTCCGCGTACGGCTCCCAGTCGGTCGCGCAGTGCACCAGCGCGCCCGACCGCAGCCGGGAGGCGGCCAGCTCGACGAACTCGGGCTGGATCAGACGCCGCTTGTGATGGCGCTTCTTCGGCCAGGGGTCCGGGAAGTAGACGCGCAGGCCGGAAAGGGCGGCCGGCTCGAGCATCTCGCGGAGGAGGATGATTGCGTCGCCGTTGGCGACCCGGATGTTGGACAGGCCGTTCCGCTCCGCGAGACGCAGCAGATTCCCCTGGCCCGGTGTGTGGACGTCCGCGGCGAGGATGCCGGTGCCGGGATCGGCGGCGGCCATCTGCGCGGTGGCCTCGCCCATCCCGAAGCCGATCTCGAGGACGACCGGCATGTCCACGCTCGTAGATGTCGCAGTCCCGAAGAGCTTCCCGAGGTCCAGCACCTGCCGCCCGTCGATGTCCAGCCCCCACGTGTGCCACAGCCTGCGCAGCGCCTCGTCCTGCCCGGCCGTGACCCGCCCGCGCCGCGGCCGGAAGCTGCGGATCCGCCGCTCGTGGTGCGAACCGGCGGGGTCGACGGCCGGGCCGCCGGGGAAGCGCAGGCTCCGCCCCTCCCGCGGGGTGCAGCTCCCGGGCACGACACGGCGCCCGTCGTCGCCCCGCTGGGCGCCGTCGGACGGGCTGGACACATGGGTGTTCTCGGACTCGAGCACAGTGCTTCCGATTCTACGGTCGGCCGTGTTCCGCGGTGTTCTGCCTGTTCCAGGGTGCTCTACGGTCGCCCGTGCGACGCGACCGCGCCCAGCGTGGACAGCGCACGCCGCGCGATCTCCCGTCCGATCGGGAGCGAGGCGGTCGCCGCCGGCGACGGTGCGTTCAGCACATGCACCACACCGGGCGACTCGGCGAACAGGAAGTCGTCGACGAGCGTGCCGTCGCGCAGCACCGCTTGAGCCCGCACCCCCGCCCGGGCCGCGACGAGGTCGCGCTCCGCCACCTCCGGCAGGAGTCTTCGCACCGCTTCCGTGAAAGCCCGCTTCGACAGCGACCGGTGCAGCTCCCCCGCCCCGTATCGCCAGTGGCGGCGCGCCATCCGCCACGCCCCGGGATACCGCAGTGTCTCCGCCAGCTCCCCCGGCCGCACCATCCCGCGGCCGTAGCCCTCGCGGGCCAACGCAGGCACCGCATTGGGCCCGATGTGAACCGAGCCGTCGATGCCACGCGTCAGATGCACCCCCAGGAACGGGAAGGCGGGGTCGGGCACCGGATAGACCAGCCCCCGCACCAGGTCCAGCCGCTCGGGCACCAGCTCGTAGTACTCCCCCCGGAAAGGAATGATGCGCATGCCGGGGTCGTCGCCCGCCAGCCTTGCGACCCGGTCGCAGTGCAGCCCGGCGCAGTTGACCAGCGCCCCCGCCCGCAGCACCGCGCCGTCGGCTGTACGGACCGCCACCGTGGCACGGCGCCGCCCGATCACCCGAACCTCGGCCCCGTACCGGATGCGGGCCCCCGCGTCCTGCGCGAGCTCCGCCAGCTGAGCCGCGACCCCTCCGAAGTCGCACACGCCCGTGGTGCCCACATCGATCGCCGCGAGCCCGCGGACATGCGGCTCGCGCTCCGCGATCTGCGCCGGGCCCAGTTCGCGGACCGGGATCCCGTTCTCCCGCCCCCGCTGGACCAGCGCGTGCAGCCGCGGCAGCTCGGAACGCTCGGTGGCGACGATCAGCTTGCCCGTCACCTCGTACGGGATGTCGTGCTCGGCGCAGAACTTCACCATCTCCGCCGCGCCCTGAACCGCGAACCGAGCCTTCAGCGACCCCGGCCGGTAGTAGATGCCGCTGTGGATCACACCGCTGTTGCGCCCCGTCTGGTGCCGCCCGGGACCACCTTCCTTCTCCAGCACCATGACCCGGGTGCCGGGCGCGGCTCGAGTGATCGCATACGCAGCCGACAGGCCGACGATCCCGCCCCCGACCACCAGCACATCGCTGTCGTACGCCACCGCTCCACCTCCTTGGCTCACATCGGAACGGACCCGAACCGCTGCGGCCGCCTGCTACCGCCCGCACCGGCGTCCGTACTCACGATGATGCCTTGGCCCGCTGACAGCTGCGCGAAACCGGGGCGCGCCTGTCACGCCGGGGCGACCAGCAGCGGCCGGGCCCGCTCCCGGAGCTCGGCGACCTGCGGCTCGTCGCCGTACGGCTCCAGCCGGTGCAGCAGGTCGCGCACGTATTCCGTGGTCCGCGCCGACGAGATCCGCCCGGCGACCTCCACCGCGCGCGTGCCCTGCGCGCACGCCGCATCGAGGTTGCCGGACTCCAGTTCGGCGACAGCGGATACGACGAGCCGCAGCCCGTGCGAACGGATGAACTCCTCGGTCGGCCGCGACAGTGCCTGCTCGGTGAAGCGCCGTACCTGCCGAGGCGCCTTGAGGTCGCGATAGCACTCGGCGGCGTCGGCGGCGAACCGGTCCTCGCTGTAGAAGCCGAGCCACGTCGGATCCGCGTCACCGTCCCGTGACCGCTCAAGCCAGGCCTCTGCGGCCTTGAGCGACGCGCCCGCCGCCTGCGAATCGCCGGCCTTGGCGTGCGCCCGGGCCTCGACGAGCCGGAAGAAGCTCATCGTGCGGGCCGTGGCCAGGCCGCGGTTGCGTTCCAGCGCGGCCTGCGCGAGGTCCACGCCTTCGTCGGCGAAGCCTCGGTAGGTCGCCTGGAGGCTCATCGAGGCGAGAACGTACCCGCCGAGCGGGACGTCGGCCGCCGCGCGGGCCAGCCGCAGCGCCTGGATGTAGTACCGCTGCGCAGCCTCCTGCTGACCGGTGTCGAAGGCCATCCACCCCGCCAGCCGGGTGAGTTCGGCGGTGGCGCCGAAGAGCGAGCGCCCGACCTCGTCGCTGTAGGTGCCGAGCAGCAGCGGCGCGGCGTCCACCCGTAAGCATTCGGGGACCATCGACGAACGCCAGTCCCCGCCGCCGTACTTGGAGTCCCAGCGGCGCGCGTCCTCGGCCGCCTCGCGCAGCTTCCGCACATCGCTGTGGCCGACCCGCTGGACCTTTCCGTCCAGACCGCTCGCCTCGGCCTCCCGCGCGTCGCGGCCGGCCGCGCTGTCGGCCGGGGTTATCAGCCAGCGGGACGCGGGAGTCGCATAGGCGCTGACGGAGAACGACCCGGCCAGGCTCTGCCAGATGCCTCCGCCGCCCGCCCGGCGGCCGGCCAGGTCCAGCCGGTAGAGCTCCGTCGCCGACCGCACGGCGGCGCTCACATCGCGCGGGAAGGCGAGGCCGACCTCCGGCGCCGGGTCGGCGTCCGCGAGGCCGATTTCGTGCAGCGGCACGGGCCGGCCGAGCTTGCTGCCGATGGCGGCGGCGATGAGATGGGGTGCGGCGCCCTGCGGCACCATGCCTTTGGTCACCCATCGGGCGACCGACGTCTTGTCGTAACGAAGCGTCAGTCCGCGTTGCGCGCCAAGGTCGTTGACTCTCCGCGCGAGTCCGGCGTTGCTGATCCCCGCGAGGGCGAGAACGGTGCCGAGCTTCTCGTTCGGCCCGCGTTGCTCCCTGGACATGCGCCACCCCTCGACACACCGTCGGCCGCCCCGGCATAGGCACGGGGCATTCGTAAACCCAGCGTAGTTCGCCACATCCCGACCGTTAAGGGGCGGCGTTCCGGATGGCGAGATTGTTGTCCGCACTGGAGTGCGTGCCGGAGATCGCGTGCTCCCGGTTCGTGTGGCCGTGCGCCCGGCCGTGCGCTCTGCCCTGGCCACCGGGACGGCGCTTCCATGGTGGTGCGTGGGTCGGCCCGCTGCGCTGGGTCCAGTGGGCTGGGGGACACCGTCACCTCATTCCCCGCGGGTGGCGGACCGGTCCGGGAGACGGTTACGTCTCCCGGACTGCGCCGTTCTGCGCTGATGCACCCGCGCTCGCGCCCTCGCCGAGATTGGCCGAATCCCGCTCCTCGATGGAGGTTTCGACCGCCGCCTCCCGTACACGAGCGGGCCTGCTCGTCAGCGGGGTCTCATCAAGGGCGCTCGTCGTGTGCGTATGCGCTCCTTGTCCTGGTCCCGTGCGCCCCGTGGCGTGGCAGCATGGTCCCGAGCAGGGGCCCTGCGGAGGCCGGACGGCGCCCGGCGGGTTCGATGCCGGAACCGCCGGTGACTGTGCATGATGACTGCTACTTCTTGGTTGTCCACACCCTGTGGAGGCGGCGATGCGGTGGTTGGTCGGATGGAGCAGTGCCGCCGCGGTACCGGTCTCGGGGGAGGGACGCACGGTCCATCCGGTGGGCGCCCAACTCCTGTGGGGCGACCCGGATCCGCTCTGGGCCGTCGGCGACTGGCGCCCCGATGAGGTGCGCGTCGTCCAGGCCGACCCCATGACCCGGCTCGCCGTCCTCGGCTGCTGCGGAGCCAGTGACGAGCAGCTGCGCGCGGGCCTGTTCACCGCCCGGGGCGGCGCACTCCGGCACCTCACCGCCTGGCCCGGCAGCTACACCGCCGTCGCCCAAGTCGGCCGCCGCATCACCGTGGTGGGGGACCTGGCCGGTGCGCGGCCCGTCTTCCACACCCCCTGGGCGGGCGGCACCGCATACGCGACCGCGGCGCTGCCGCTGGCCGACCTCATCGAGGCGCAGCTCGACATCGGCCACCTCGCCGCGCTGCTCGCCTGCCCGGACGTGCCCGAGGCCCTGGGCGACGGCACACCGTACGAGGGCGTGCGGCGCCTGCCGCCCGGGCACGCGCTGATCCTGCGTGACGGTGCGCGTGAGATCGCCGGGTACGAGCCGACCGCCTCGCTCGCCGTCGCCGCCCCACAGGTCGAGGCCGCCAAGGCGGTCGACGGCGTGCGGGACGCACTCGTCGAGGCCGTACGGGCCCGGCTCGCCGCGCCGCGGCACGCGCCCGAGGTGCCCGAGCCCGACCCCGGGCCGGTGCCGGGCATGGGCCCCGCCGACCGGAGGGCGGCGCGCGGCGGCCCCGCTCCGGGCATCGGCGCCGACCTCTCCGGCGGCAGTGCCTCCTCGACGCTCGCGCTGCTGGCGGCAGGCCTGCCAGGCGTACCGGGGACGCCGCTCGGGCACGGCCGCACCGGGGCGGGCGAGCGGCTGCTCGCCGTCACCTTCAACGATCTGGCGACGGCCGGGCCCGGCGAGGGCGGTGGGCAGGCGCACCTGACGCGCGAGGCCGAGCTCGAGCGCGCCCGCAGCATCGCCGACAACCCCCGTCTGCATCATGTCGTCGTCGCATCCGGGGCCGAGGCCCTGCCGTACGCGGACCTGGACAGCGGGCCGTTGACGGACGAGCCCGGTCCTTCGCTCGTCGTCGCGGAACGGCACCGGCGACGGCTCTCGGCCGGCAGCGCCGACCATCTGGTGGGGAACGGGGCACGACAGGTCCTGGACGCCCATCCGGCGCGGCTGGCCGACCTGCTGATGGACCGTCGGCGATGGCTGCTGCTGCGGCCCGTGGCTGCGCTGGCGAGGGCGGACGGGCCGTCTGCGCATTCGCTGTTCGTACCGTTCACCGTCTATCGGGCGGCACGCAGGCTGGCCCGTACCCCGTACCGGGAGGGGGTGCGCGACCTCGCAGCGCATCTGCTGGAGCGCCGGTTCGACGGGGGCGAGGACGGGGGCACCGGGACGGTCGGCGGCAGCGGTGGCGGGGGCAATGGCGCGGCGGCGGGGGCTGCGGGACCTGTGGACGCCTCGCTGGCGGCCCTCGCCTGGGGCCGCCCCGGGCCCGCCGCGCGCTGGCTCACGGGTGAGGCGCTCGCTGAAGTATCGGTTCGCCTGCAGGATGCGGCGTCCCGGCCGGGCCCAGTGGAACGCCCCGGCGAACGGCGGGCACGGGCCGCCCTGGCCCGGTACGCACTCGACCACCGCGTCCTCGAACAGGCCGCGGAGGTACGTAGCCAGCGCCTCCATGCGCCCTTCCTCGACAACCAGGTCGTCCGGGCCTGCCGCGCGCTCCCCGAGGCGCTGCGCGTGCAACCGGGGGCGCGCGCCTCGGTGTTGCGCGCTGTGCTTGCGGGTGCGGGCATCCACGATCTTCCGGCCGGGTGGGGCGCCACGTCCCATGCCTCCCACGCCGCCGCCGTGCGGGCCGGACTGCGGGTGGCGGTGGGCGACCTCGTCGCCCTCTTCGACGCGCCGCTCCTGGCCGACGCCGGCCTGGTCGAGGCCCGCGTCGTCCGCAAGGCGCTGAGGGCTGCGGCCGAGGGCGAGCCGCTGCCGCTGGACGGGCTGGCGGACCTGGTCTCCACGGAGCTGTGGCTGCGCCGTCTCCTCTCGCGCCGCGGCAGCTGCTGGACGGGCTCCCCCGCAGCCTCCCGCCAACGCGCGGTAGCGGGCGGCGTGATGCCCCGCCCCGCGCTCTGACCGCCCCGCTCGCTGCCGGACCGCTCCGCGGCGGGGGCGGTGGGCTGGGCTGTGGGGCCTCAGCGTTGGCACCTACTGAAACGGGTGGGTGGGTGGAGACGAAACCCCGGCCGGAGGCCGGGGGCCGGGCTTGGGAGTGCAACCGCCCGGCTTCGAGGCGCGGGTTGGCGCGGAGCGGCCCGACCGGCGAGGTCAGCGGCAGGAGATGCGGGCCCGCGCCCAGTCCGCAACTGCCGCGTTGCCGAGTGTCGATCGCGCGTCGACCACCAGCCGGATTGTCTCGAGCCCGGCCAGCGGCACATGGACGGGTACGGCCGCGTCGCCGCCCCGCACCACGCCCGAGCGCCACAGCCGGGTCCCGTCCCCGTACACGGAGAACCGGACGGCACCGATGCCCAGCGTCATGTCGTCGACGCCGACGAGCGCGTCGTACGCCGTGCAGGAGCGGTTGAGGTCGATCGTGACGGATGAGTTGGCGTGCACACTCGCCCCGTCGTCGTAACGGGTACCGCCGATCCACATGCTGGAGCGCTGCCACAGCCAGGAGCTTCCGGTCAGTCGCACCTCAGGTTCCGTGCCGTCCCCGGTGACGTCGAAGTTCAGCCGGTTGATCTGGTAGGCCGTCGGGGCGGGGGGCGGCGGCTTCGGGGTCGGCTTGGGCGGTGCCGACGTCGGGGGGCGGGGCGGTGCCGGCTCCGGCGGCGCCGGCTTCCGGGTGGGAGCGGGCTTCGGCCCCCCGGCGGGGGTGGGCTCCGATGAGGGGGCGGGCGGCTTGGGCGCCGGCTTGGGCGCCCCGGGCTTCGGCTCGGACGGCGGAGCGGGCCCGGGCTCGGTCCCTGGCGGCACGACGGGCGCCGCCGAGGGCTTGGCCGCCCGCGGCTCCTTCATCGGCTCGCCGTCCCCCACGGTCAACGCGAGCACAGTCGCCGCGGCCACGGCGAGCGCACCCGCGGCGATGCCCACCTTCACCGGGAGGCCGAGGCCTTCGGAGGCGGCTCCCGCACCGGCTCCGGAGCTCGCACCGGCTCCGGAGCTCGCACCGACGCTCGTACCGCCCGTCGCCGCGGCTCCGCCCTCACTTGCGGCAGCGCCCGCCGCGGCCCCTGCCGCGACCCCGGCACCGGCCGCGACCCCGGCCGCCTTGAGCGCGTAACCGGCGGCGAACCAGCCGATCACCGCCACGGGAAGCACCGCCCCCAGACGCTCGTTGACGTCCTTGACCTCCAGCGCGGCCGTACGACACCGAGAGCAGATCTCCAGGTGCCTGCGGAGCCCCCGCTCGGCCCGCACCCGCAGGCCGCCACGCGCGTACGCACCGAGCCGGTCGGCGTACCGCGCGCAGTCCCCGCCCGAGATGAGCGACGCGTTCACATGCGCCTGCAGATAGGCCTGCTTCAGGCCCTCCCGCGCCCGGTGTGCCAGCACCGCCGTGGCGTTCGCGGTCAACCCGAGCAGTGGGGCCACCTCGCTGGGCGACTCCTTCTCCACCGTCGTGTGCCACAGCACCGTCTGCCAGCGCTCCGGAAGGCTGCGGAACGCCTGGACGGCCAGCGACTGTTCGGCCTTGCGCATGGCGCGCACATCCGCACCCAGGTCCAGCGTGCCCTCGTCGGACCCGGGCGCCCGCGCCGCCGACGCCGCGAACACCGCGAAGTCCTCGACCAGCTGCTCCCGCTTCGCGCTGCCGGCCCACATCGCCGCCACGCGCCGCACCGTGGTCAGCAGATAGGCGCGCACCGCCGAGTCCGGGCCCGCACCGCCGCGCACCGCCTGCAGCGTCCGCGCGAACACCTCGCCGGTCAGGTCCTCCGCCGTGTGGGCGTCGCGGCAGCAGGTCCGGGCGTACCGGCGCACCACGTCCGCGTGCCGCCGGTACAGCTCCTCGTACGCGCTGTCGTCCCCGTCGCGCAGCCGCGAGACCAGGTCGGCGTCCGAGGGCGGCAATCCCACCGGTGCGGCACCGGCGTCACGCTGCTGCGGAACGCTCGCGTCCCGACCCTCGGACACAGCCGACGGCCCGTCCCGCTCTTCAGCGCTCATGGCGGAGACCCCCTACCCACAGTCACGCGCGACCACCCGGTCAGCGTCCCACAACCGCAGCGACCGCTCCCCGTTCATCCCACCAACCCACTCGTCCGGGCGTCCTCGCGCCGTGGACCGTGCCCTGAAGCGGTGAAGCAGACACTCTGCGGATGCTCAACGGACCGGCGTGCCATGGATCGTGGGCGTATGGGCGTCGCTGCTCAGCCGTTCAGGCCGGTCACGCCACGGGGCGGGACCGCAGTCCCTCCAGCAGGATGTCGAGCAGCCGCGCCGATGCGGCCTGCTGCTGCGCCGGGTCCGGGAGCGACGGCGCAGCGGTCGCTATCACCAGCAACACATCCGCCACCGTCACGTCCGCGCGCAGCTCGCCCGCCGCCCGCGCCCGCTCGACGAGCTGACCGACGACGTCCAGCAGCGCCGACGACCCCGGGTCGTCCGCCCCCGGTTCAACGGCCGCCGAGTGGGCCGCTTCCGACTGCGGCCGCTGCTCGACCAGCCGCAGTCCCGGCTGGGGCTGCCGCTGCTGTGGCAGCCGCACGGCCTCGGCGGCCTGCGTTTCGGGGTCGACCCGGACCCGCAGCACCTGCGGCGGCAGCAGTCGGCCGGCACCCGACGCCACTGAGGTCCGCAGGAAGCGGGACAGCGCCGACCACGGCTCGTCCTCCTGGCCCAGCGCGGCTCGGGCCTGCTCGGTCAGCCGGGCCGTCTCCTCCTCGGCTATTCGCCGGACCAGTACGTCCTTGCTCGGAAACCGCCGGTAAACGGTCCCCACGCCGACCCGCGCCCGGCGTGCCACGTCCTCCATCGGCGCCCCGTAGCCCAGCTCCCCGAAGACCTCGCGCGCGGCGCGCAGGACATGCTCGAGATTGCGTTGGGCGTCCACACGCAGCGGTGCCGAGCGCCCGCTCGGGCCGGCAGTCACTGCGCCGCCGCCCGTCGTGCCCGCGTGCCCGCCCCCGTCGGCGGCAACAGCGGTCGACCAATGAGAAGAGCCCTGAATATGCATCTGCATTCCCCCGGTAAAAGGCGTCTCCCCCCGGAGACCCCCGCCCTGACTGCCGGGGGCGGTCTGGGCACCCCGGCGAGGTACGAACATAGTTGAGCCCAGGTCAAGAAAGAAGAGCAAGTTCGGCCCGTCCCCACCGCCGATCGGAGTACGACCTCGTTCCCTTCCGGTTCCGTGCCCCCGGAGCACCTCTGTTCGCGCTCTGACCTGCGTCACTGTCCCATACCCCGGGAGGTCGCCGGCACCCTGCCGCGAGCTTCCGCCGGTCACACATTCGGTCGAGCCTGTGGACAAAATCCAGCCGCCAGTGCCTCATGGGAGAGTGCTGTGAGCAACGTCGCGAGGAGACCCTCTGTGAAGGAACCGGCGCGCATTCTCGTTGTCGGCGGTGGCTACGTCGGGATGTACACCGCGCTGCGCCTCCAGCGGAAGCTGAAGCGCGGCGAGGCCGAGATCACCGTGGTCGACCCCGAGCCCTACATGACGTACCAGCCGTTCCTTCCCGAGGCGGCGGCCGGTTCGATCTCCCCGCGGCACGTCGTCGTGCCGCTGCGCCGGGTCCTGGACAAGTGCCAGGTCGTCGTCGGCGAGGCGCAGTCGATCGACCACGCCAAACGCACCGCGACCGTCACCACCCTCGCCACGGAAGAGGAGGGCACCGGTGCAATCGAGCTGCACTACGACGAGCTGGTCCTCGCGCCCGGCTCCGTCTCCCGCACCCTCCCGGTCCCCGGCCTCGCCGACCACGGCATCGGCTTCAAGACCGTCGAGGAGGCCATCGGCCTGCGCAACCATGTGCTGGAGCAGCTGGACATCGCCTCCTCCACCCGGGACCCCGAAGTCCGCGACGCGGCCCTGACCTTCGTCTTCGTCGGGGGTGGCTACGCGGGCGTGGAGGCGCTCGCCGAGCTCGAGGACATGGCCCGCTTCGCCTCCCGCTACTACCACAACGTCTCCCCCGAAGACATGAAGTGGATCCTCGTGGAGGCGACCGGGAGGATCCTCCCGGAAGTGGGCGCGGAGATGGGCACGTACGCCGTCCGCGAGCTGCGGCGCCGCAACATCGACGTACGCCTGGAGACCCGCCTCGACAGCTGCGAGGACCGGGTGGCCCAGCTCAGCGACGGCTCCCGCTTCCCGACGCGCACCCTCGTCTGGACGGCGGGCGTCAAGCCGCACCCCATCCTGGCCGCGACCGACCTGCCGCTGAACGAGCGAGGGCGCCTCGTCTGCACCGCCGGCCTCCGCGTCGCGGGCGTGGAGCACGCGTGGGCCGCCGGTGACGCGGCGGCCGTTCCGGATCGTACGGCCGCGGAGCCGGGCAAGGAATGCGCGCCCAACGCCCAGCACGCGCTCCGTCAGGCCAAGGTGCTGGCCGAGAACATCATCGCGTCCCTGCGCGGCGAGCCGGTGAAGGACTACGAGCACGCGTACGTCGGCTCCGTCGCCTCTCTCGGTCTCCACAAGGGCGTGGCACACGTCTACGGGCGGAAGGTGAAGGGCTACCCCGCCTGGTTCATGCACCGCGCCTACCACCTGAGCCGCGTGCCGACCGTCAACCGGAAGGCACGGGTGCTCGCCGAATGGACCCTGTCCGGGCTCTTCAAGCGGGAAATCGTTTCGCTGGGCTCGCTGGAGCATCCGCGCGCCGAGTTCGAACTCGCGGCGGGCACCGGTCGGCACAACGAGACGACGTGACCTCGTGACCCCGCTCGTGGACCCGCCGTCCTGCTTACCCGCCGCGCGGAAGGCCGGGCGGAGACCGCATCCGTGGTGTGGTCCCTGAGCGTCTCCCGAAGGCCCCGCGCGGCGCCGCCCGCGGCTGCGGATGCCCCCTGGGTGTGACGCTGGTGCGACCCTCCGCGAAGGCGGAACTCCCCGGCGGCCACCACCGTCTGACGTATGTCAGTCCGGTCGGCCACACTGGACATGTGACCATGGGTGGGGCCGCACTTACGAAGAGTGCATGCAGCCCACGCAGCTGCACCCTGACCGGCCCGGCTGACCCCGAAGCGACCTCACGAGGCAAGACTCAGTGAATTTCACCCGCTGGAGCGCCCGGCTCCCCGGAACACAGCGACGCGCCGCCGCGCGGACCGACCGCGGCGCGCGCCCTGCGCAGCCACCGGCAGCAGCGGCAGGCGGGAGCCCCGTGCCCGCCGCGCGCGGCGAGCACGGTGACCGCGGTGACCGGGGCGAGTTCGCGCTCTCGGGCCGTGCGTCCGGGGCGGCCGTTTCCGCGCAGGCCGCACACCCGACCGTGGACGGCCTCTCCGTTCACGACGTTCTCGGTCAAGTCCCGGGGCCGGTGGCGGTTGTGTACGGCGCGGACCACCGCATCGCGTACGTCAACGAGGCGTACGCCGCCGTCTTCGGCCCGCGCGCGCCCGGCGCACCCGCTCGCGAAGCGCTCCCCGAGCTCGCGGAGCTCGGCCTCCTCCCCCTGATGGACCAGGTCCTGCGCAGCGGAAAGCCGCGCACGGTCAAGTCCCGCCGCGTGCCGCGACCGGGCCCCGGCGCACCGGGGGCCGACGTCGTCAACCGAGCGCGCTCGGGCTACTTCACCTTCACCTGCAGCCCCATCGATATCGCCGCCGCAGCCCCCGCCCCGGACCTCGGCCCCGCACTCCCCTCCGATCCGGACGGCGACGCCGCTCCCGCGCGGGCAGCCACCCCACCGCACCGCGGCGTCCTGGTCTTCGCCGCCGACGTCACCGACCAGGTCGAAGCCGCCGAGCGGCTGCGCGCCAGTGAACGGCGGCAGCGCGAGGCCGCGGTCACCCTCCAGCGCAGCCTCCTCCCGCAGAAGTTGGAGCAGCCGGACGATCTGCGCGTCGCCGCCACGTACCAGCCGGGTGGCACGGACGCGGCCGTCGGCGGCGACTGGTACGACGTCATCACCCTCGGCGCCGGCCGCACCGCCCTGGTCATCGGCGATGTGATGGGTCGTGGGGTACGCGCCGCCGCCGTCATGGGCCAGCTCCGGACAGCCGTACGGGCCTACGCCCGCCTCGACCTGCCTCCGCACGAGGTGCTCCAACTCCTGGACGGCCTGGCAGCCGAGATCGATGCCAGCCAGATCGCCACCTGCGTCTACGCCGTTCACGACCCCAACGAAGGCCGTCTCGGCTACGCCTCAGCGGGCCACCTTCCGATCCTCGTCCGCGATCCGGACGGCACGGTGCACCGCGCGGCGGAACCCACCGGTCCACCACTGGGCACCGGCGGCTGGCTTCACACCTCGGGCTCCCTGCCTATGGGCCCCGGCTCCACCGCCGTCCTCTACACGGACGGCCTGGTGGAGCGGCGCGACGCGGACATCGACGAGGGCGTCGCCGCGCTCGAACGCGCGCTCGCGGGCGCGACGGGCTCACCACAGGTCATGTGCGACCGACTCATCCGCGCTCTCGGCGTCACCTCTGACCACGATGACGACGTCGCCGTTCTCGTCCTTCAACACCCCGCCCGTACGGGCCACGACGCGGAGCTCTTCCACAACGCGGCGCTGGAGTTGCTGGGCGGCGTGGAGGCCGCGCCACGCGCGCGTGCCTTCGCCTCCGGTGTCCTCGCCAGCTGGCGCTTCCCGGCCGAACTGCGAGACCTCGGCGTCCTGGCGACCAGCGAGCTGGTGGCCAACTCCCTCCAGCACGGCACCCCGCCGATGCGGTTGCGGCTGCGGCGCACCGACCGCCGCCTGATCATCGAAGTCACGGACGGCGACGACCACCTGCCCCGCAGGCGCCGCGCCGAACCGGTGGACGAGGCGGGCCGCGGCATCTCGATCGTCGCCACGATCGCCTCGTCCTGGGGCTCCCGCCGCACGCCGGGCGGCGGCAAGGCGGTCTGGTGCGAGTTCGCCCTTCCGGCGGTCAGCGCGTGAACGACCTGCTCCTTGGGGAGAGGCGAGCGGCTCGACCAGGGCGGTAAGGACGCCCGGTCTGCTCGCTTCGCGACGAAGAGTGGCGTCACGCAGGAGCAGTGCGGCGTAAGGCCACGAGCGCGGCGACCGCCCCGCCGGTCATCCCGCCTCCCCAGGTGCCCGGGGAGCCAGGCGCAGCAGGCCTGCGTCAGGCCGCGGCTCCGACGGGCTCAACCTCCGCCCGCTGTACGGACACGGGAGCCCCACTCGTGGCCGGTCCGGCAGGGGCTGATGCCGTGACAGCACCCGGAGTCCGCGGCGCCTGGGGCGCGGCGCGGAGCGGGCTGTCCTGCGCCGCGGTCAGGCTGCGCCCCAGCCGCAGTGCGAGGACGGTGATCCCCAGGGAGCACCCGATGAGCAGCGCGATGTACGGCCCGTACATCGAGGCTCCCGCCATCAGCCCGCCCACCGCGGGCCCGACGGCCAGCGCCAGCTGCTTCACCAGAGCGAAGGCGGAGTTGTACTGCCCGACGAGCGAGGACGGCGCCAGATCCGCCACCAGGGGGGCCACGGTCGGGGACAGCATCGCCTCGCCCAGCCCGAAGAGCGCGTACGTCGAGATGATCGACGCCGTTGCGATGACCGGGCTCCCGGGGACCAGCCCCGACACACCGGCGGCCACCCAGGCCACCGTCCAGATCAGCCCGACGAACGCGACGACGCTGCTGCGCCGCCGCCGCTCCACGAGTTTCAGCACGGCGAACTGCGCCAGCACGATGGCCGTGGTGTTGGCGGCCAGTGCCACCCCCAGCATCGTCGGAGAGATCCGAGCGACCTCGACCGCGAATGCGGAGAGTCCCGACTCGAACTGCCCGTAGCAGGCGAAGAACATCACAAAGCCCAGCCCGCACAGCTGCACCATGGCCCGGTCCCTGAGCAGCGAGCCCCAGCCGCCCTTCCGCCCGTCGGTCGGTATCAGGTCGTCGACACGAGGAACCCTGGGCAACCGCACACTCGCCACCGCGGCACCCAGCACCAGAAACATCACGGCCTCGATCGAGAACAGCGTCACGAAGCTCGACACCCGTGAGGTGTCGACGATGAGCCCGCCGAGCAGACCACCGACTCCCAAGCCCAGGTTCTGCAGAAAGAACTGCATGGCGAAGGCGCGCGACCGCGTCGCGGTCGTCGAGCACCACACGATCATCGTGGCCAGAGTGGGCTGGATGACCGCGATACCGGCACCGAGAAGCCCCGCCGAGGCGATGACCAGCGGCTCGCTGCCCGCAAGCCCGAGCCCCATCGACCCGGCAGCAGCGGCAACCGAACCGGCGAGGGCAACAAGCAGCGGACCACGCCGGTCGATGACCCGACCGGTGAAGGGCAGGACGAGCAGCGCGGCCACCGCGAACGTCGCGAGCACCACGCCTGCGGTGCTCGCGCCGAGACCCCGAACCTGCGCCACATAGATGAACAGGAACGGGACGGTGAAGCCATTGCCGAACGCGCTCAACGCGTTGCCCAGTTGGATCCGGCGCAGCGCTGCGCCCATCGCGGTGGTCACACTCACCTACCCAGGTCGAGAGAGAGGAAAGAGAAGTCGACGGTCGAAGTCTGAAGACTTCAACACTAAAGTTCAGGCCTAAAGAGTACAGATGCAAGGACTTCAAGGCCAATCAATTGCATGCGATACTCACCACATGGCTGACATCCCCGCCCCCAGCGAGCCCGGCGTCGAGCCGAGCCTCGAGGAACAGATCGCGGCCTACCAGCGCGAATTCCGCGGCCTCGACCCCCAGGTGGAGCAGGTCGTCTCCGCGCTCCAGCGCCTGAACCGCCGGATGAACGTCGCGTACGGGCGGCAGACCGCGACCCTCGGCATCAGCAACGCCGAGTGGGAGGTCCTCAAGGCCCTCGTCCTGTCCGGCGCTCCGTACCGGATGGGACCGGGTGACCTCGCCAAGCGCCTCGGCCTCACGCCGGCCGCGATGACCCACCGCGTCGACCGAATGGCGGGCGAGGGGCTGGTGACGCGCGAGCGGGACGAGAAGAACCGGGTACGGGTCATCGTCGAACTGACGGCGGAGGGGCGGGAGAAGTGGCTCGAGGCCATGCGGATGGCCTCGGTCTTCGAGGAGGACCTCCTCCAGGACCTCTCCCCGAGGGAGCGCGGGCAGCTCGGTGAGATGCTCACCCGACTCTTGCGACGGGTGGAGCACGCTCAACCGGACTCGGGTGGACGCCTGTTGGACCTCGACTGACGCAAGTTGACACCGGCGGTGCGGATCCGTACTGTTCTCCAGGTTGTCGCGGAGTCAGCCGACTCTGTGGGCAGCCACTCGAGCCGCACCGGCGGCAAACTACTTTGCACGATCTCCTTGCGGGGACGATTTCGGCGTGCCGAAATTCGGTCCGAAAGG
>NZ_JBQQCD010000037.1:0-22278 GCF_052245555.1 Streptomyces sp. KR80 | reverse complement strand
GGACGGACGGACCTCTGGTGTGCCAGTTGTTCTGCCAAGAGCATGGCTGGTTGGCTACGTTCGGGAGGGATAACCGCTGAAAGCATCTAAGCGGGAAGCCTGCTTCGAGATGAGGACTCCCACCCCCGTTGAGGGGTTAAGGCTCCCAGTAGACGACTGGGTTGATAGGCCAGATATGGAAGCCCTGTGAGGGGTGGAGTTGACTGGTACTAATAGGCCGAGGGCTTGTCCTCAGATGCTCGCGTCCACTGTGTTGGTTCTGAAGTAACGACCCGCACACCTCTGTCCCAGGGGTGGCCGGTCGGTATCTTCATAGTGTTTCGGTGGTTATTGCGTGAGGGAAACGCCCGGTTACATTCCGAACCCGGAAGCTAAGCCTTTCAGCGCCGATGGTACTGCAGGGGGGACTCTGTGGGAGAGTAGGACACCGCCGGACAATCTTTGATCCGCAACCCCCGGGCCCCGCCCGGGGGTTGCGGCACTCCTGGCCTTCTGCGTGCTCCCGTGGCCTCTGTGTGCTTGGGCGTTCTCGGCCTCTCGTCGCCCCTCGGCGCTGGTGGCGCCGTGCCTGCGGGTAGGGTCGGGGAGCACCATTGGCACGTTCTTCCACAGGAGGCTCCCGGGTGGAGGTCCAGGCGACGCGCGTCCACACCGACCGCGTCCTCACCATCCCGAACATCCTCAGCATGGCGAGGCTGGTCGGCGTACCGCTCTTCCTGTGGTTGATCCTCCGGCCCGAGTTCGGGGGACCCAAGAGCGATGGTTGGGCCCTGCTCGTGCTGGCTCTCAGCGGGATCAGCGACTACCTGGACGGCAAACTGGCCCGTCGCTGGAATCAGATCAGCACCCTTGGCCGACTGCTCGATCCGGCCGCCGACCGGCTCTATATTCTCTCGACTCTGATCGGCCTTACCTGGCGGGAAATCCTGCCTTGGTGGTTGACCGCGGTACTTCTCGCCCGGGAGCTCGTCCTCCTCGTCGTGATCGGGGTCCTCCGTCGCCACGGTTACCCGCCGCCGCAGGTGAACTTCCTCGGGAAGGCGGCGACCTTCAACCTCATGTACGCCTTCCCGTTGCTTCTGTTGAGTGACGGAAGTGGCTGGGTTCCATCACTCGCTGCTATTTTCGGATGGGCGTTCGCCGGATGGGGTACAACGCTCTACTGGTGGGCAGGAATCCTCTACGTGGTTCAGGTCGCCCGACTCGTAAGGGCGGACACCGCGGCCGACTGAGCACTCCGAATCGCCGGCTCGCCACCCATTCCGGTGGCCCGGACACATACCGGGTGTTCGAGCGCGTGAGCTGTGGGCCATCCGGATCGGCACAGTTGGCATGACCGTCGTCTCTTCAAGGAGGACGCTTCCGACATGAAGGCCGTCGTGATGGCCGGTGGCGAAGGCACTCGCCTTCGTCCTATGACCTCGAGCATGCCCAAGCCGCTCCTGCCGGTGGCCAACCGGCCGATCATGGAGCATGTGCTGCGGCTGCTCAAGCGGCACGGTCTCACGGAGACCGTGGTGACCGTGCAGTTCCTCGCCTCGCTCGTGAAGAACTACTTCGGTGATGGCGAAGAACTGGGCATGGATCTCACCTATGCCAACGAGGAGAAGCCACTCGGCACCGCCGGTAGTGTCAAGAACGCAGAGGAAGCGCTGAAGGACGACGCCTTCCTCGTCATCTCCGGCGATGCCCTCACCGATTTCGATCTCACCGAGTTGATCAATTTTCACAAGGAGAAGGGCGCGCTGGTCACGGTCTGCCTGACCCGCGTGCCCAACCCGCTGGAATTCGGCATCACCATCGTCGACGAGAATGGCAAGGTCGAGCGATTCCTGGAGAAGCCCACCTGGGGTCAGGTGTTCTCCGACACCGTGAACACCGGAATCTATGTCATGGAGCCGGAGGTCTTCGGCTACGTCGAGGCCGATGTGCCGGTCGACTGGTCCGGCGATGTCTTCCCTCAGCTGATGAAGGAAGGCAAGCCCATCTATGGCTACATCGCCGAGGGCTATTGGGAGGACGTGGGCACGCATGAGAGCTATGTGAAGGCTCAGGCCGACATTCTCGAAGGCAAAGTCGACGTCGAGATCGACGGCTTTGAAATCTCTCCCGGAGTGTGGGTGGCGGAAGGCGCAGAGGTGCACCCCGATGCCGTACTGCGTGGCCCGTTGTATATCGGCGACTACGCGAAGGTGGAAGCGGGCGTCGAGATTCGCGAACACACCGTCGTCGGATCCAATGTGGTCGTCAAGAGCGGCGCCTTTCTTCACAAGGCGGTCGTCCACGACAACGTCTACATCGGGCAGCAGTGCAATCTGCGCGGCTGCGTCATCGGTAAGAACACCGATATCATGCGGGCCGCTCGTATCGAGGACGGTGCCGTCATCGGCGACGAGTGCCTGGTCGGTGAAGAGTCGATCGTTCAGGGCAACGTTCGCGTCTATCCCTTCAAGACCGTCGAGGCGGGTGCGTTCGTCAACACCTCGGTGATCTGGGAGTCCCGTGGGCAGGCCCAACTGTTCGGCACCCGTGGGGTCACCGGCATCCTCAACGTGGAGATCACCCCCGAGCTCGCGGTCCGCCTGGCCGGCGCGTACGCGACCACCTTGAAGAAGGGCTCGACCGTCACCACGGCCCGTGACCACTCACGAGGCGCACGCGCACTGAAGAGGGCGGTCATCTCTGCGCTCCAGACGAGCGCGATCGACGTCAGGGACCTGGAGAACGTCCCCTTGCCGGTGGCCCGCCAGCAGACTGCTCGCGGTAGTGCGGGCGGCATCATGATCCGTACGTCACCCGGGGTTCCGGACTCCGTCGACATCATGTTCTTCGACGAGCGCGGCGCCGATCTGTCGCAGGCCGGCCAGCGCAAGCTCGACCGGGTCTACGCCCGTCAGGAGTACCGGCGAGCCTTCCCTGGTGAAATCGGCGACCTCCGTTTCCCGGCCAGCGTCTTCGACTCCTACACCGGCTCGCTGCTGCGCGCCGTGGACACGACGGGTGTCGCGGACGCCGGTCTCAAGATCGTCGTCGACGCCTCCCACGGAAGCGCCGGCCTCGTACTCCCGAGCCTCCTCGGCAGACTCGGTGTCGACGCCCTCACCATCAACCCTGGCCTCGACGAGTCCCGGCCGACGGAGACGGTGGACGCCCGCCGCTCCGGGCTCGTACGTCTCGGCGAGATCGTCGCTTCCGCCCGCGCCGCCTTCGGTGTGCGGTTCGACCCCGTGGGCGAGCGGATCTCCCTCGTGGACGAGCGCGGCCGGATCGTCGAGGACGACCGGGCCCTGCTGGTCATGCTCGACCTGGTCGCCGCCGAGCGGAGGAGCGGTCGCGTGGCGCTGCCGGTGACCACCACGCGCATCGCGGAGCAGGTCGCGGCCTACCACGGCACGCAGGTCGAATGGACGACCACCTCGCCCGACGACCTCACGAGGGTGGGCCGGGACGAAACGACGATCTTCGGCGGTGACGGACGCGGCGGCTTCATCATTCCCGAGTTCAGCAGCGTCTTCGACGGCACGGCCGCGTTCGTACGGCTCATCGGCCTGGTTGCTCGTACCCAGCTCACGTTGAGCCAGATCGACGCCCGTATCCCGAGGGCCCACGTTCAGCGCCGCGACCTCGCCACTCCCTGGGCGGTGAAGGGCCTGGTGATGCGCACCGTCGTGGAGGCTGCCGGTGACCGTTCCGTCGACACCACCGACGGCGTACGGGTCGTGGAGACCGACGGCCGCTGGGTGATGGTGCTGCCCGACCCCTCCGAGGCGGTCACCCATCTCTGGGCTGAAGGGCCCGACGAAGCATCCGCCCAGGAGCTGCTCGACGAGTGGGCCGCGGTGGTCGACAGCGCAGGTCGCTGACTGGTTCACCGCGGCAGGCCGGTTGTGTGGCACCGCACGCGCGGTGCCCCACGGCGGCGCGCCGGTGGGGCCATTCGGCGGTAGCGATGACGACGTGCAACGATGTGCGGCATGTCGCAGCAGCACCCCGTTCGGAGCACCGCTTCGCAGCCCGCGCGCCCCGACGCCTCGATGTCGCTGCTGACCAATGTGATGGATCACAGCCTCGACGACGGCTACGCGGAGGCCGCCGCCCGGCGCAGGGCCGCGGGCGCGTCCGGGCTCCCGAAGACGCTGCGCGCCAGGCTCGGACTTGCCGCGGGACTCGTGCTCGCCGCCGCCGTGGTGACCATCGGGGCCGTCGAGGCACGGATATCGGCCCCTGCCCTCGCAAAGGAGCGGCAGAAGCTCATCGAGCGCATCGAGGCGGACACGACCGCCGCCGACAGACTCCACGAGCGGGTGGACGCGCTGCGCGCTGACGTCGAGCGGCGGCAGCGCGAAGCCCTGGAGAAGCACGGAGGGGGAGCGGAGCCGCTCGTCGGCCTGCTGGCCGGGGCCACCGAGGTGCACGGCCCGGGGGTGAAACTTGTCGTCAACGACGCCGAGGGGGCGGTTGACGACGGTGGCGGGCCCCGGGAGAGCAGCGGATTCTCCGACACGGGCCGGGTGCGCGACCGGGACCTTCAGCGGGTCATCGACGGCCTGTGGGAGTCGGGTGCGGAGGCCGTCGCGATCAACGGACAGCGACTGACGGCCCTCTCGGCGATCAGAGCCGCCGGGGACGCCATACTGGTCGACAACAAGCCGCTGGTGCCGCCGTACACGGTCCTTGCGGTGGGGAACGGGCAGCGGCTGGCCGACGACTACCGGAGCAGTGCCGACGGCCAGTACCTGCAGGTGCTGAAGGACGAATACGGCGTCCGGATGAGCATCTCCGCACAGGGCGAGGTCCGGCTGCCCCCCGCTCCGAGCTTGATCGTACGAACCGCGAAGCCGGCTGCCGGAGGAGCGGAGAAGAATGCCGACACAGGGAAGGGCACATCGTGATCGCCGTATTGGGCCTCGTCGTGGGAGTCGTGGTGGGACTGCTGGTCCGACCCGAGGTGCCGGCGGTGGTCGAGCCCTATCTGCCGATCGCCGTCGTGGCGGCGCTCGACGCGGTCTTCGGTGGCCTCCGTGCCATGCTGGACGGCATCTTCGACGACAAGGTCTTCGTCGTGTCGTTCCTGTCCAATGTGGTCGTCGCCGCGCTGATCGTGTTCCTGGGTGACAAGCTCGGCGTGGGCGCGCAGCTGTCCACCGGGGTTGTCGTCGTCTTTGGCATCCGCATCTTCTCCAACGCCGCCGCGATCCGTCGGCACGTGTTCCGGGCGTGAGGCCGATGAGCAGCGACGAGAATCCCAAGACCCCGGAGACCCCCGACACCCCGGGGACCTCGGAGTCCAGCGAGCCGCAGGAGCCTCGTGAGGCCGCCGAGTCGCGCGAGACGCCGAAGACGGAGGACCGGCCGGGCCCGGCGCCCGCCCAGAAGGGCCAGGAGGAGGCCGGGCCGGAGACCCCCGAGGGCGGTCAGAGCTCGGAGACGCCCCCGGCCCAGGAGCCGCCGGAGCGTCCCGAGCAGCCCACTGAGGACGACGAGGGGGCCGAAGAGCCCGCGAGCGGCAGGCAGCGCTTGGCCGCCGTGCTGTGGCCGCCCCGGGTCAGCCGTGCTCAGCTGATCGTCGCCCTCCTGCTGCTCGTGCTCGGGCTCGCATTGGCTATCCAGGTGCGCTCCACCACCGAGCACAGTGCGCTGCGGGGCGCCCGCCAGGAGGACCTCGTACGCATCCTGGACGAGCTCGACGACCGCAGCCAGCGCCTGGAGGAGGAGAAGCGTCGCCTGGAGAATCAGCGCACCGAACTGGAGAACAGCTCGGACCAGGCGGAAGAGGCGCGCAAGCAGACCGTGCAGAAGGAGCAGCAGCTCGGCGTGCTCGCGGGCACCGTCGCCGCGGAGGGTCCGGGGATCAATGTCACGGTGAGCGACCCCACGGGCGCCGTCGAGGCGGACATGCTGCTCGACGCGATCCAGGAGCTGCGCGCGGCAGGCGCCGAGGCGATCCAGATCAATGACGTCCGGGTCGTTGCAGATACGTTCTTCTCGGAATCCGGCGGCGGTGTGCTGGTCGACGGACGGAGGGTCCGGCAGCCCTACCGTTTCAAGGTCATCGGCAAGCCGCAGGACCTTGAGCCGGCGCTGAACATCCCGGGCGGAGTGGTGCAGACGCTGGAGAAGGAGCAGGCCACGGTGTCCGTCGAGCGTACCGAGAAGATCATCGTCGACGCCTTGCGGCCGAAGGAGCGGCCTGACTACGCTCGGTCGTCATCTTAGTGATCCGGTCGGGTACGGGGCAGAGCGTCGGAGACACGAGGTTGCGGGGGGTCGCCGCACCGCAGGGGAGGTGCGTGGTGGAAACTGTCTGAGGGTCACGGACGTTGAGTGAATGTCCGGTGTCGGCCGGGTGTGTGCAGCGAGGTGCGTCCTGCCCCACGGGCGGGTCTGTTTCGGTCAAGGGGAATCGCCCGTGAAGTGGTTTGCAAAGTTGTTCGGTAAGAGCGCTGGTGAAGGCGGGGGAAGCGGCGCGGCCCGCCATCGTGCCGGGCGCCCTGCGGAGGAGAGCGCTCCGCAGGAGGAGCGCCCGCTCTTCCGTGACCAGGTCGGCGGGCGCGGCGGCGACATTCCGGGTGGCCGGGGCGCGTCTTCTGTTGACCCTGCGGTGCCCGGACGCATAGGTTTCGAAGAACCATCAACCTCAAGTACGGGTGGAGGGTTTACCGCCTTGCCTGTTTGTACGAGGTGCGGACACCGGAATGCCGAGGCCAGCCGGTTCTGCTCCAACTGCGGAGCCCCGCTGCGCGCCGGAGCGTCCTCCGAGCGCGCCTCGGAGACGACATCGACCATTTCGATCTCGGGTATCGAGGCGTACGACACGGAGACCACCGGCCAGGTAGGGCCTCCCCTGTCCTCGGAGGCCCAGGCTGCCGTCGACGCGCTGCCGTTCGGCTCGGCTCTGCTCGTCGTCCACCGCGGCCCGAACTCGGGCAGCCGCTTCCTCCTGGACGGTGATCTGACCACGGCCGGCCGCCATCCGCAGAGCGACATCTTCCTCGACGACGTGACCGTCTCGCGACGCCATGTGGAGTTCCGGCGCGGGCCGGACGGCGTCTTCACCGTCGCCGATGTCGGAAGTCTGAACGGCACCTATGTCAATCGGGAGCGGATCGACTCCGTCGCGCTGTCCAACGGTGACGAGGTGCAGATCGGGAAGTACCGGCTGGTCTTCTACGCCAGTCAGCGGAGCATCTGACCCGCCCGGGGAAGGGCTATGCGTCGCACAGCGTCGGGCGGTGCCGGTTCCGGCACCGCCACCGCGGACAACAGGCTGATGAGCATCGGCGCCGTGCTCCGTCGGCTGCGCGAGGAGTTTCCCGAGATCACCATCTCCAAGATCCGTTTCCTGGAGGCGGAGGGCCTGGTCGAACCCCGTCGCACGCCGTCCGGCTACCGCAAATTCAGCGCTGAGGACGTTGAGCGGCTCGAATACGTCCTGCGCATGCAGCGGGATCACTACCTCCCGCTCAAGGTCATCCGTGAGCACCTCGATGCGCTGGCCCGCGGAGAGAAGGTGCGGCTGCCCGGTCCGGGATGGCCCCGCGAGCCGCTGGAGGGGGTGCTGGAGCAGCGCGCCGAAGCCACGGCAACGCGCATCGGCCGCTCCGAGCTGCTCTCGGTCGCCGGAGTCGGGGAGACCGAGCTCGCGGAGTGGGAGTCGTACGGGCTGATCACCCCGGCTGACGACGGCGAGTACGACATCGAGGCGGTCTCCGTCGCCAAGCTCGTCGCCGACCTGGGTCGCTTCGGTCTGGAGCCCAGGCACCTGCGGGTCATGAAGGCCGCGGCCGACCGCGAGGCCGACCTGGTCGAGCAGGTCGTGGCGCCGCTGAGGCGACACCGCAACCCTCAGACCCGGAATCACGCCGAAGCGACCGCCCGCGAGCTCGCAAGCCTTTCCGTGCGCCTTCATGCAGCTCTGGTGCAGTCCGCGCTGCGGGCCCGCCCGCACTGACGGCCGGGCCCGACTACCCAAACCGACCTGGCACGTCCTAGGGTTGCTGTGTGAACGAGCTCGATGTCGTGGGTGTCCGGGTGGAGATGCCTTCCAATCAGCCGATCGTGCTCCTGCGTGAAGTGGGAGGCGACCGCTACCTCCCCATCTGGATCGGGCCCGGGGAGGCGACCGCCATCGCGTTCGCCCAGCAAGGCATGGCCCCCGCACGACCGCTGACCCACGACCTCTTCAAGGATGTGCTCGAAGCGGTCGGCCAGACGCTGACCGAGGTCCGCATCACGGATCTACGGGAGGGCGTCTTCTATGCGGAACTGGTGTTCGCCAGCGGTGTCGAGGTCAGCGCGCGGCCGTCCGATGCCATAGCGCTCGCGCTGCGCACCGGGACACCCATCTACGGCAGTGACGGTGTCCTGGACGACGCGGGCATCGCGATCCCGGACGAGCAGGAGGACGAGGTGGAGAAGTTCCGCGAGTTCCTCGACCAGATCTCGCCCGAGGACTTCGGCACCAGCAACCAGTGACCGGTGCCCATGGGCAGGGTGAACGGCCGGACCATCCGGTGAGCCCTTCCCCGAAGCGGGTACGGGAAACCACCCCTAAGGTGATTATCACTCGGCGTGGCGAGTGTGGCGATCGTTGACGCACCCGGGGTGACTGCCTACCGTCGAGAAGGCAGGTCAAGGACGGAGGTCGGCGTGAGAAGCACCGGCAACGGTAGAGCGACGGGCAGTCCCCTTCCGCTGCACGGGGGTGCTGCCGACCCCACCCCCCGGCACCCCGCCGCGGCACCGGCCGGGACGCCCCAGGACGCAACCGACCACCGGATCGGCTACCGCGGCCCCACGGCCTGCGCAGCCGCCGGGATCACCTATCGCCAGCTGGACTACTGGGCCCGCACCGGCCTCGTCGAGCCCAGCGTGCGACCCGCGTACGGCTCGGGCACCCAGCGGCTCTACAGCTTCCGGGACGTCGTCGTCCTGAAGATCGTGAAGCGCTTTCTGGACACCGGGGTCTCCCTACAGAACATCCGCACCGCCGTCCAGCATCTGCGTACCCGGGAGCGTGCCGACCTGGCGCAGATGACCCTGATGAGCGACGGGGCGACGGTCTACGAGTGCTCATCCCCGGACGAGGTCGTCAGCCTCCTCCAAGGCGGTCAGGGCATCTTCGGCATCGCTGTCGGCGTGGTCTGGCGGGATGTGGAGAGCGCGCTGGCACAGCTCCACGGAGAGCGCGTGGACACCGGCGAGACCCTGATCGGGCACCACCCAGCCGACGAGCTCGCCCGGCGCCGCCACCGCGCCGGCTGAGCCTGCCTCCGCGCGCCCGTTCCGCACCCGTACACCGCCGCGCTGCCCGCGCAGCCGCCCGCCCCCGCGCTGCGCGCAGCGACGATGTCGGTGCCGTGCGGCACCATCGGTGCTGTGAGAGGCGCGCCGACCATCCTGCATCTGGACATGGATGCGTTCTTCGCGGCCGTGGAGCAGGCGGCGAAGCCCAGCCTGCGCGGCAAGCCGGTGGTGGTCGGCGGGATCGGGCCGCGCGGCGTGGTCGCCACGGCGTCGTACGAGGCGCGGGTCTTCGGGGTGCACTCCGCGATGGCCACTGCCCAGGCACGCCGGCTGTGCCCCAACGCCGCCTACCTCGCCCCGCGCTTCTCGCTGTACCGGCGGATCAGCGACGCCGTCATGGAACTGCTGCACCGGCTCTCCCCGCTGGTCGAACCGCTCAGCCTGGACGAGGCGTTCGTCGACCTCGAGGCCGGTGGTGTGGCGGCTTCCGCGTCCGCCGCGCGGGCGGTGGGGGAGCAGCTCCGCAGGGACATCCGGGCCGCCACGGGACTCACCGGATCCGTCGGCCTGGCGGGCTCCAAGATGCTGGCCAAGATCGCTTCGGAGCAGGCGAAGCCGGATGGCCTGGTGCTCATCGAACCGGGCACCGAGCGTCGGCTGCTGGCGCCGATGACGGTCCGTACGCTGCCCGGGGTGGGGCCCGCTACGGCCGAGCATCTGCGCCGGGCCGGAGTCCACACGGTCGGGGAGATGGCGGAGGCGGGGGAGGACGAGCTGGTGCGACTGCTGGGGCGGGCCCACGGCAGCGCGCTGCACGCGATGTCCCGCGGAGTGGACGACCGGCCCGTCGTCGCCGAGCGCGATGCCAAGTCCGTCTCCGTCGAGGACACCTTCGACGTGGACCTGCACGACCGGACCCGGGTCCAGGCCGAGGTCGGACGCCTCGCCGACCGCTGTGTGCAACGGCTGCGCTCGACGGGCCGATCCGGCCGTACGGTCGTGCTGAAGGTGCGGCGGTTCGACTTCTCGACGCTGACCCGCTCCGAGACCCTGCGCGGGCCGACCGACGACCCCGCGGTCATCCGGGAAGCCGCCGGACGGCTCATCGCGGGGGTGGACACCACCGGCGGCGTGCGGCTGCTGGGCGTCGGTGTGAGCGGACTCGCCGACTTCACCCAGGAGGACCTCTTCGCGCAGGCCGCCACCGCCCAGGTGGAATCGGCCGTCGAGACGGCAGGGATCGACGCCGTGGCCCCGAGCGGGGCCCCCGGTGGCCAGGGACCACCGCAGGCGGACGGGAAGCAGGGACCGGAGGAAGCCGCGAGCGGACAGGATCGCCGCTGGATCCCGGGCCATGACGTACGGCACTCCGAGTTCGGTGTGGGATGGGTGCAGGGCAGCGGTGTCGGGAAGGTGACCGTGCGCTTCGAGCAGCCCTGGTCGGCGCCCGGCCGGGTGCGGACGTTCGCCGTGGACGACCCCGCGCTGCAGCCGTCCGAGCCCGTCCCCCTGTGGCCGGTCGCCGACGAGTCCGCCGACCCGCCGACGGACGACGCCGCGGACTCGTCCGTCCCGGATCAGGCAGCCGAGGAGGATCAGTCCTCGTCGCCGGCGATCCGGCCGAAGTCCCGGTCCTCGCCCTCCGTGCCGGACCCCGGGGCTCCGGGCTCCGGTGCCGCGGCGTCCAGTCCGTAGTGGTGATACAGCTGCAGCTCCTGCTCCGGGGAGAGATGCCGTCCCACTCCGAAGTCCGGGGCGGTCTTGATCAGGGAGCGGGGATACGGGACACGCAGCGCGTCCTCGACGACCTCGCTGGGCTCCAGGGGCACGAAGGCGTCGCGCCCGAACAGGCCGGTGCGCACGGCCGCCCACTCCGGACGTCCGGTCGCGTCGTCCAGATACACCTCGTCCACGGTCCCGATCTTCGCCCCATCGAGGTCGAACGCCTTGCGCCCTATCAGGCTCCGCGGATCGATGTCGGTCTGCACGGGTCCTCCTCGTGGTCGCTACCTCTATGACATCAACGAAAGAGCAGATCCCGCACGCCGTCCACTCGGCGCTCTTCGCGGCAGGCCCGCTGGTAGGCTGGCTACGGCTGCAGACCCCGCGCGGGAGAGTCCTCCGTCCTTCAGGCGGAGGCGCCGAAGGAGCAAACCCTCCCCGGAATCTCTCAGGCACACGTACCGCGCGGACGAGGTCACTCTGGAAAGCAGGGCGGGCGTCGGACGGGCACGTGCCGGAACCCCTCCTCACCGACGGTGAAAACCGGACCGCCCCGGCGGGCCGGTGAAGCTCTCAGGTCGCGATGACAGAGGGGGAGGCCGTTCGGGTACCCATGCCGTGGTGCCCCTCGCAGGTCGCGTCGACCAGGAGGCCTCTGCAGATGACCGCCAACCGCATCCCACTGTCCCGGCTGGAGCGCGGCACACCCTTCGCGCAGCGCCACATCGGCCCCGACGCCGGCGCCCAGGCGAAGATGCTCGCCCAGGTCGGATACGGCTCGCTCGACGAACTCACCGCGGCCGCCGTCCCGGACGTGATCAAGAGCTCCGGAGCGCTGGACCTGCCGGAGGCTCGCGGCGAGGCCGACGTCCTCGCCGAGCTGCGCGAGCTCGGCCGGCGCAATCAGGTGCTCACCCCGATGATCGGCCTGGGCTACTACGGCACCCTCACCCCGCCGGTGATCCTGCGCAACGTGCTGGAGAACCCCGCCTGGTACACCGCGTACACGCCGTACCAGCCGGAGATCTCACAGGGCCGCCTCGAGGCGCTGCTGAACTTCCAGACCGTCGTCGCCGACCTCACCGGGCTGCCGACGGCGGGCGCCTCACTGCTGGACGAGGGCACCGCCGCCGCCGAGGCGATGGCCCTCTCCCGCCGCGTCGGCAAGGTCAAGGACGGGGTCTTCCTCGTCGACGCCGACTGCCTGCCGCAGACCATCGCCGTCATCGAGACCCGCGCCGAGCCGACCGGTGTCGAGGTGGTCGTCGCCGATCTCTCCGGGGGCATCCCCGCAGAGGTCGCCGAGCGCGGCGTCTTCGGCATTCTGCTGCAGTACCCCGGCGCCTCCGGCCAGGCCCGTGACCTGCGGCCGGTGATCGGGCAGGCACACGAGCTGGGGGCGATCGTCACGGTCGCCGCCGACCTGCTCGCCCTGACGCTGCTCACCTCGCCGGGTGACCTCGGCGCGGACATCGCGGTCGGCAGCAGCCAGCGCTTCGGCGTGCCGATCGGTTTCGGCGGCCCGCACGCCGGCTACATGTCCGTACGCTCGACGTTCGCCCGCAGCCTGCCCGGGCGGCTTGTCGGCGTCTCCGTGGACGCCGACGGAAACCCGGCCTACCGCCTTGCCTTGCAGACCCGCGAGCAGCACATCCGCCGTGAGAAGGCCACCAGCAACATCTGCACCGCACAGGTGCTGCTCGCCGTCATGGCCGGCATGTACGCCGTCTACCACGGCCCCGAGGGGCTGGCGGACATCGCCCGGCGAACCCACCGGTACGCCACGCTGCTCGCCGAGGGCCTGCGGGCGGGCGGGGTGGAGATCGTGCACGACGCTTACTTCGACACTGTGACGGCGCGCGTCACCGGCCGGGCCTCCGAGGTCGTGGCCGCCGCCCGCGAGGCCGGGGTGAATCTGCGCCTGGTCGATGCCGACCTGATCGGCATCGCCTGCGACGAGACGACCGGCCGCGACCAACTGGCCGCCGTGTGGGGAGCCTTCGGCGTCGAGGCGGATGTGGCGGAGCTGGATGACCGGGCCCAGGAGGCGCTGCCCGAAGGACTGCTGCGCACCGACGAGTACCTCACGCATCCGGTCTTCCACCAGCACCGATCCGAGACCGCGATGCTGCGCTACCTGCGCAGGCTCGCCGACCGGGACTACGCGCTCGACCGCGGCATGATCCCACTGGGCTCCTGCACCATGAAGCTCAACGCGACCACCGAGATGGAGCCCATCACCTGGCCCGAGTTCGGCGCCCTGCACCCGTTTGCGCCCGCGGAGCAGGCCGAGGGCTATCTGACCCTCATTCAGGAGCTGGAGGAGCGTCTCGCGGAGGTGACGGGGTACGACAAGGTCTCCATCCAGCCGAACGCCGGCTCTCAGGGCGAGCTGGCGGGCCTGCTGGCGGTGCGGGCGTACCACCGTGCGAACGGCGACGAGCAGCGCACGATCTGTCTCATCCCCTCTTCCGCGCACGGAACCAACGCCACCAGCGCCGTCATGGCGGGCATGAAGGTCGTCGTCGTGAAGACCGGTGACGACGGCGACGTCGACGTCGAGGACCTGCGCGCCAAGATCGACCAGCATCGCGACCAACTGGCCGTACTGATGGTCACCTACCCCTCCACACATGGGGTGTTCGAGGAGCACATCACCGACATCTGCGCCGCCGTGCACGACGCGGGCGGTCAGGTCTACGTCGACGGCGCCAACCTCAACGCGCTCCTGGGGCTGGCCAAGCCCGGCCACTTCGGCGGCGACGTCTCGCACCTCAATCTGCACAAGACCTTCTGCATCCCGCACGGCGGCGGCGGCCCGGGCGTCGGGCCGGTCGGGGTCCGCGCGCACCTCGCGCCGTATCTGCCCAACCATCCGCTCCAGCCCGCCGCGGGCCCCGAGACGGGAGTAGGCCCGATCTCGGCCGCTCCGTGGGGTTCCGCGGGCATTCTGCCGATCTCCTGGGCCTACGTCCGGCTGATGGGCGCGGAGGGCCTGCGCCAGGCCACTCAGGTCGCTGTTCTCGGCGCCAACTACATCGCCAAGCGCCTGGAACCGCACTATCCGGTGCTCTACACCGGCCCGAGCGGGCTGGTGGCACACGAGTGCATCGTGGACCTGCGCCCGCTCACCAAGGCGACCGGGGTGAGCGTCGACGATGTCGCCAAGCGGCTGATCGACTACGGCTTCCACGCGCCGACGATGTCCTTCCCCGTCGCCGGCACGCTGATGATCGAGCCGACGGAGAGCGAGGACCTCGCCGAGCTGGACCGGTTCTGCGAGGCGATGATCGCGATCCGGGCCGAGATCGATCGCGTCAGCTCGGGGGAGTGGCCCGCGGACGACAACCCGCTGCGGAACGCCCCGCACACGGCCGCCGCTCTCGGCGACGCCTGGGAGCGGCCGTACAGCCGTGAGACGGCGGTCTTCCCCGCCGGGGTGTCGGTGGCCGACAAGTACTGGCCTCCGGTGCGGCGGATCGACGGCGCCTACGGCGACCGCAACCTGGTCTGCTCCTGCCCGCCGCTGGAGGAGTACGACGCCTGAGATCCTTCGGGCGGTACGTGTCGGGGCCGGTTCGGCGATTCAGCCGAGCCGGCCCCTCTGTTCCCCGTGCTGCCTGCTGATGGAGTCAGGCGGCGGTCATCACCTGCTCCGCGCCGAGCGGTCGGTGCGGGTGGATGATCTGGCCGTCCGGCAGCAGCTCACCCGTGTCCTCGAAGAGCAGAACGCCGTTGCACAGCAGGCTCCAGCCCTGCTCCGGGTGGTGCGCCACAAGGCGGGCGGCCTCCCGGTCGGCAGAGTCGGCGGTCGGGCACGATGGCTGGTGCTGGCACATGGTGGGGATCTTTCGCTGCGATGTGGTGAGTGTCCTGCGGCTCGATGCGGTATTCATGCCGCCCCCCCGTATGAAATGTCGGTTGGTCCCAGTGTTGCCGTACGGACGCGATTCCGCAGGGATTTCGCGGCAGCAGTCCTCAATGGGAAATGACGTGTCACCCGCCCGGACGGTTCACGTCCCCCTGAGGGTCCTTTTGGATGGTTGGAAGTGGTCGGGGCGGGCTAGTCCGGTCGGGTGGGAGCTCCGTTCCCCCTTGGCGGCGAGCCGGGTTGGGCAGGTTCCATGGCAGCAAAGAGCCCCGCGACCCCTGGGGTCGCGGGGCGTCGCTCGCAGGCCGGGCCCCTCCGTCGTGGGCCGGGCCCCTGAGCCGGGGCCGCCCGGTTCAGGCGGGGGACGGCGAACCCATGCCCATCAGCGGAGGTGCCGAGAGCCGCAGGGTGAGCACGGGCAGGAGATCGGCGACCCGGTGCGCCTGGTGGGCCGCGATGCCCGGGGGAGCGGGGGCCAGCGGAACCAGCAGGTCGTTCCGGGCCGGTTTGCCCTTGGCGGGATCCGCCGTCGCGTCCTCGCGCAGCCACAGAGTGAGCATGTAGAGCTCGGGTACGGACAGCAACTGCGGCTGATACAGGTCCGGCAGTGCCTCGGCCTGCCGCAGGGCGAGCTCGGTGGAGGCGACGTACGGTCCCTCGAAGAAGTGCGAGAACGCCCAGCCGTCGGGTGTCAGCATGGTCTCGGCCGCCGCCACCGCGCGATCACCGCTGCGGACAAGGAAGCGCCACCCGGTGAGACGGGTTCGTGGCGCTCGTCCCGGTGCCGTGACACGGTCGAGAACCTGGACGGGCAGCGGCAGTTCAGCGCTCAGCGGACCTGGTGCGGACCGCAGGGCCGGGGTGCGCGGGTCGCGGATCGCAGTAGGGGAGCCGAGGGCCGCGAGAGCGCTGCGCAGTGCTGGCTGCGGTGCCGGGGGAACAAGCAGCGGCATGGTGGGTCGCCTCTCACTGGGGAGACACGTGGGTACGGGGCAGACACGGACGGCGGTGTCTGTGCGCGTGGCCGGAGGGGGGCCGGAGATCCAACGGCCGGCGGTGCACACTCTCTGCCTCGTTCGCAAAAGTTTATACGAGGTATGTTCAGGGGGTGTTTCGACTAGCTGTCACGGGGATTACGGGCAAGGGCATTATCGGCCCTTACTGCGAGTGGGTTACACCTATTCTGTCCACCGGGCTGTGGCCTCTGCCTCGGGTTACGCCCCGCAAGCGGTAGGCCGATTCCCGTCGTTGCTTTTTCCCGGTGCAATGCCGGGAGCCCGGGACGCTGCGCTATGCCGAGGGAATGTGCCGTGCCCGCTCTCCTCACGAGCTTAGCGGGCGTGCGGTGTCCGTCGGGAGTTATCGATCACATTGCCTGGGCATCATCGACCGTGACGCCGGGGTCCGGTGCCGCCGGTGGCCCACTCGAGGAGGGACGCTTCGATGGGGGAGAAGGTCGTGGCGGGTGGGTTCGACCTGTCCGATCGGCAGCGCTACCGGCGCAAACTGCAGCAGTGCCTCGAGGGCTTGGGGCGGCTGCTGGAGGAGCGCCGGTTCGATCGCCCGAAGAATCTGATGGGGCTGGAGATCGAACTGAATCTCGCGGGTGCGGACGGGATGCCGCGCATGATGAATGCGGAGGTTCTGGAGCGCATCTCCAGTGGGGATTTCCAGACGGAACTGGGGCAGTTCAATCTTGAAGTGAATATTGTGCCGCACCGGCTGTCCGGCCGGGTCCTGGACCAGCTCGCGGAGGAGCTCCGTACGGGTCTCGGCTATGCCGACCGCAAGGCGGGCGAGGTGTCGGCGGAGATCGTGATGATCGGAATCCTGCCCACGCTCTCCCAGAAAGACCTGGTGTCCGCCAACCTCTCCGAGGTCGACCGCTACATGCTGCTCAACGACCAGATAATGGCCGCGCGCGGCGAGGAGATCACCCTGGACATCGAAGGGGTGGAGCGGCTGCGGTACACCAGCGGGTCGATCGCGCCGGAGGCCGCCTGCACCTCGGTCCAGTTGCATCTGCAGGTGACACCCAGGCGTTTCGCGGCCGTGTGGAACGCCGCGCAGGCGGTGTCCGCCCTGCAGATCGCCGTAGGCGCCAATTCCCCCTTCCTCTTCGGGCGGGAGCTCTGGCGCGAGTCCCGCCCGCCGCTCTTTCTGCAGGCCACGGACACTCGTCCGCCGGAGATCAAGGCCCAGGGCGTGCGTCCGCGCACCTGGTTCGGCGAGCGCTGGATCGATTCTGCGTACGACCTCTTCGAGGAGAACCTGAACTACTTCCCGGCCCTGCTGCCGATCTGCGGTGAGCAGGACCCGCTGCGCGTGCTCGACGACGGAGGGATCCCCAGCCTTCAGGAGCTCGTCCTGCACAACGGCACGGTCTACCGCTGGAACCGGCCCGTCTACGAGGTGTCCGAGGGGGTGCCGCATCTGCGCGTGGAGAACCGGGTGCTGCCTGCCGGCCCGACCGTCACCGACGTCATCGCCAACGCCGCCTTCTACTACGGTCTCGTACGGGCCCTCGCGGAGGAGCCGCGTCCCGTCTGGTCCCGGCTGTCGTTCGCCGAGGCCGCGGCCAACTTCGACACCGCCTGTCGCCACGGCATCGACGCCACCCTCCGCTGGCCGCGCCCCGGCCGCTCGGCAGTGGTGGCCGAGCTGCCCGCCGTACAGCTCGTCCGGGACGAGTTGCTGCCGCTGGCCGCCGCCGGTCTGGACGCGTGGGGAGTCGAACCCGCCGACCGCGACCTCTACCTGGGTGTCATCGAGGAGCGCTGCCGACGGCGGGTGAACGGCGCCTCCTGGCAGACCGCGACCTTCCACCGGGCCCTGGACGGCGGACTCGAGCGGCATGCCGCTCTGGCCGCGACCACCCGCCGCTACTGCGAACTCATGCGCAGCGGGGAGCCGGTGCACACCTGGCCCGTGGGCTGCCCGGACTGAGAACCGGACGGAGGACCCGGAACGCCGTGCCCCGGGCCCGCGGCTCAGCGCCGGGAGGCGGATGCGAGCGCCTCGAGGACTACCGTGTGGATCTGAGCCGGATCGTCCACCTGATACGCCGAGCCGCCGGTCGCCGCGGCGATCTGCTCGCACTCCTCGCGGTCGGCGTCGGGCCCCATCGCGATGGCGAACAGCAGCACCGGCCGCTTCGGGTCGGCCAGCTCCTCCAGCTTGTCGAGGAGAGCGGCGCGGGAGATCCCGCCGGGGTCCTGGTTGACCCCGTCCGTCAGGACCACCACGACGTTGAACCGCTCGGGCTCGTACGACGCGCTGGCCTCCCGGTAGGCGGCGAGCACGGTGTCGTACAGGCCGGTGGCGCCGCCCGGGATGGGAGCGAGACCGGTGACCGCCGCGGCCAGGCGGTCCCGCTGCGACGTCCCGTCGGCCGAGTGCCCACCCAGCCGCCGGGGCGGCACCAGGACGCGGTGGTCGCGGTCGCCGTCGAGTCGCCGGGCGAACTTCCACAACCCGATCTCGTCATGGGCGGTGAAACCGGCGAGGGCCTGGAGCAGCGAGGCCTTGGTGACGTCCATCCGGGTCTGGCCCTTGCGGCCGGGTATCGCCTCGGACATCGAGAACGAGGCGTCCACCACGGTGGTGATCCGCGAGCCCTGGACGGCGACCGTCCAGGTGCCCAGTACCGCCTCCAGCGCGTCCGCGGACGGTGGGTCCACGGGTTCGGCGGCGTACGGCTGAGCTTTCGAGGCGCCCGCCGCACGGACCGCTGTCGCCCGGAGACCCATTCCTTCGGTACGGAAGCCGTGGTCGTGCAGCACCGCCCGGCTGTCTTCGGTGCCGAGCATGGTCGCGAAGCGCGTGGCGGCGCGGGTCTGTTGCGCCGTCAGCACGTTGTCGTCGACGAGGACGTACGGAAAGTCGAGCAGCGCGGGGCCGTCTTTGGGGTGGAAGAGCCGGATGTCGGGGAGCTGGTGGTCGGCCGTGTTGCGGGCGTGGGCCGCCTGCTCGGACACGATCAGAGCCTGGCTGCGGTGCGGGTTGCCCAGCTCGGCGCCGGAGTCGTCGCGCGGAAGCGTGGCGAAGACTCCCTCGTCGTCGTCCGCCGCGGTCTCGGCGAGCAGCTGTGCCGCCGCGGCGACCCGCGTGTGGGCGCCTGCCGCCTTCTCGTCCTTCGCGCCCGTCGATCTGTTCAGACGCTCGAGGGCGAGCAGCCCGGTGGCACTGCGGGCGGGATCCGCGGCGCTCAGTCGGAAGTCCCCCGCTCCGGCGGCCGAGACGACCTCGGCCCAGGTGTACGTCTTCGTCGGCCAGCCCAGCTTCTCCGCTGCCGACGGGGCTGCGGCCAGGACGAGCGGGGAGGAGGCGACATTGCCGCCGTCGCCGAGCACCGCTCCCGCGCCGGAGGCCCGCGAGCGCTCGACCCAGAGGCTGGAGTCCGGCACCCAGACCTCGTATGCCGGATCGGCGTCGGCCTGGCCCAGCTCGTCCGCTACGACGTGCGGGGCCCGGGCGGTGACCCGCACGTCCAGGCAGCGGCCGTCCGTGCGGAAGCCGTCGTCGCGGGCCCGGTCGGCCACCGTGCGCAGGGCCGGAGCGATGGCGGGGGAGGCCACCACCCGCAGACGCATCGTCTGGCCGTCGCAGGACTTGCCGAACGGGAGAAGGTCGCTGGGCGACGCGACGACCGTGCCCGTGGCCACGGCCAGAACGAGCGCGGTCACGGTGATCAATAGGCCACGGCGGCGTGGACGCGGCGCGGCCCCCGTGCCGGACACGATGGAGCCGTGGGGCAAGCTGTGACGTCCCATGGGTCTCACCCGTCTTTCGCCTGCGATTTTTCGATGACCTTAGCGGCGCGGGGAAGAGTTGTGAGGCGGGATTGCGGAACTGGAGGAAGTCGTGGCGGCAGAGGCGGACCGGGTGGCTGATTTCAACTCCGGGGAGGGGCTGTCTCCTCGCACACTTCGCATCGAGACGCTGCTCGTCCTGGGTCTCTCGATCGGCGCGAGTGCGGTGTCCGCACTGATCAGCTTTGTCGGCTCGGCGACCGAGCCGGGAGGGCTCAAGGACCAGGCGGCCGAGCTGAACGCCTCGGCCGCACCGGGGCGACCATGGCTGGATCTCGCCTGGCAGGTGTTCGGAATCGGAACGGCGCTGATCCCGGTCGTACTCGTGGCACACCTGCTGCTGCGGGAGGGTGCCGAGGGTCTGCGATCCATCGGTCTGGACCGCCGCAGGCCCGGGTTCGACCTGGGCGCGGGGGCCGCTGTCGCGGCGGCGATCGGCGGTACGGGCTTGCTGTTCTACCTCGGCGTCCGGGCCGCCGGCTTCAACCTCACGGTGGTGCCGGAGTCGCTGCCGGACGTGTGGTGGAAGATCCCGGTGCTGATCGCCTCGGCCATTCAGAACTCGCTGCTTGAGGAGGTGGTCGTGGTCGGCTACCTGCTGCGCAGGCTCGGACAGCTGGGCTGGACGCCGCCGGCCGCGCTGGCGGCGAGTGCGGGGCTGCGCGGTGTGTACCACCTCTACCAGGGCATCGGCGGGCTGGTGGGGAACATGGTGATGGGCGTGGTCTTCGTGCTGCTGTACCGCCGGTGGGGGCGGGTGGCGCCGCTGGTCGCGGCCCATGCACTGATCGACATCGTGGCGTTCGTCGGGTACGCGCTGCTGGCGGGGAAGGTGGGCTGGTTGCCAACAGGCTGAGCCCGCGGCCCGAGCCCGGCCCGCACCGTGAGTGCGGCGGCACCGACGCCCGTACGACCTGGGCACGGACGGTAGGAGCCCGTGCCCAGGGTCAGCCGGTGGTCCGTGCCCGGGGTCAGCCGGTGGTGAGCAGCTCGCCCTCGATGACGGTGACGGCCGTGCCGGTGAGCAGCGTACGGTCGCCGCGCAGAGCGGTGCGCACCAGACCGGTACGGGCCGAGACCTGAAGTCCGGTCAGCTCGTCGCGCCCGAGGCGCGACGCCCAGAAGGGGGCGAGCGCGGTGTGTGCACTGCCGGTCACCGGGTCCTCGGCGATGCCCACGGCCGGAGCGAAGAAGCGCGAAACGAAGTCGTAGTCGCTCGGGGTCCCGCCGGGATCGTCAGCCTTGGCGGTGGCGATCACACCGCGATGGCCGAGCGCGGCCACGGCGGTGAAGTCGGGGGCGAGGGACCGGACGGTCTTCTCGTCGCTCAGCTCGACCAGCAGGTCGCCGAGGGAGCCGGTGCCGTAGGCGGACACGACGTCCACGCCGAGCGCGGCGGCAGTGCCCTGCGGCACATCGAGCGCGGTCAGCGGCGAGGTCGGGAAGTCCAGGGTGATGGCGCCGTCGGCGTCGGCGGTCGCGGTCAGGACCCCGCTGCGGGTGGTGAAGCGGATCGTGCCGGCGGCGGCGCCGGTGCTGTGCATGACGTGGGCGGTGGCCAGGGTGGCGTGGCCGCAGAGATCGACCTCCGTGACCGGGGTGTGCCAGCGCAGCGCCCAGTCGGCCTCGCCGCCCTCGGGCAGCGGGTGGGCGAAAGCGGTCTCGGGGAGATTGACCTCCGCTGCGACGCGCTGCAGCCAGGTGTCGTCGGGGAAACCGTCGGACTCCAGGAGGAGCACGCCGGCCGGGTTTCCGGCGAAGGGACGGTCGGTGAAGGCGTCGACGATCCGGATGCGCATGCATCCGGAGCATAGGGCCGGTGGCCGGGTGCGGAGACGGCCAATTCCGTCTCCGTGGACCGATGTCCCCAGGGAGCGTCCGATGGCCGGACCTAGTCGTACGAGCGATCCCGATATATCGTTGAGGCATCGCGACAGATCAATGATGGAGAGGAACCGACGGCATGCACTCCCACGGATACGAACACAAGCACCGGCATGGACACTGCGGCCCCGGCCATCGGGGTCAGGGCGACTTCGAAGCCCGGCGCGCCGCCTTCGGACCCTTCGGTCCGCCGTTCGGCGGGCCGCCCTGGGGCGGTCGCGGACGCGGTGCGCCGCGTGGCAGGGCGCGGCGCGGCGATGTCCGTGCGTCGATCCTGGCGCTGCTCAAGGACCGTCCCATGCACGGCTACGAAATGATCCAGGAGATCGCCGAGCGAAGCGGCGGCGCGTGGAAGCCGAGCCCCGGCTCGGTCTATCCGACGCTGCAACTGCTCGAGGACGAAGGGCTGATCAGCAGTACGAGCGACGGCGGCAAGAAGCTGTTCGAGCTCACCGAGACCGGCCGCACCGAGGCGGACGCCGGGCCGGACGCTCCCTGGGAGGAGGCCGGACGCGGCGTCGACTGGGAGGCCATGAACGAGATTCGGAAGGCCGGCGGCGGTCTCGTCGAGGCGTTCCGGCAGGTCTGGGCGACCGGGACGCCCGATCAGCGCGAGAAGGCCCTCGCGGTGGTCAACAAGGCCCGCAAGGAGCTGTATCTCATTCTCGCCGAAGAGGACTGAGAAGAGGAGCGAGGCAAGGCAGGGAAGGGCGGCGGACCCCACCGACTCCCCTGGGGATGCCA
>NZ_JBQQCD010000036.1:0-23902 GCF_052245555.1 Streptomyces sp. KR80 | reverse complement strand
GCGGCCTGAGCGAATACCAGCGCCTGTTCACGACGTACGAGCGCTGCCAGGGCGGTTTCGTCTGGGAGTGGATCGACCACGGCATCGCCCGCCACACGGGTGACGGTGAGCCGTGGTTCGCGTACGGTGGTGACTTCGGCGAGGAGCTCCACGACGGCAACTTCGTCTGCGACGGCCTCCTCTTCCCCGACCGCACGCCCTCCCCCGGCCTGATCGAGTACAAGAAGGTCATCGAGCCCGTCCGGATCGAGGACGACGGCAGCTCCGGCGCCGTACGGATCACCAACGGCTACGACTTCGCCGACCTGTCCCATCTCGCCTTCGAGTGGTCCTACGAGGTCGAGGGCCTGTCGGCCGCGGACGGGGACCTGACCGTGCCACCGTTGGGCCCGGGCGAGTCGGCAGAGTTGAAGCTGCCCAGGCCGCCTGCCGAGGAGCGCGCGGGAGAGGCGCTGTGGACCGTACGGGCCGTGCTGGCGGAGGACACCGACTGGGCCGCGGCCGGGCACGAAGTTGCCTGGGCCCAGCTGCCGGTCGTCCCGCACACCGCGCCGCCGCCTGGCGGCCCGTCCGCCGCCCCGCGCCGGGGCGAGGGCAATCTGCTGGTCCTCGGCCCCGGCACGTTCGACACGGTGACCGGCGCCCTCCGCTACCTCAGCGGGTTCGAGGTCGTGGCGCCCCGGCTGGACGTGTGGCGCGCCCCGACGGACAACGACGAGGGAGCGCCGTGGCAGCCGGACCAGCGCTGGGCGACGGTGTGGAGGGCGCTCGGGCTGCACCGGATCCGACAGCGGGTGATGTCCGTGGACACCGAGGCGGCCGGGCTGGTGGTCCGTACCCGGGTGGCCGCGGCCGGTACCGAGCTGGGCCTGGACACCACGTTCCGCTGGACCTCCGACGGGACGGCGCTGCGCCTCGGCGTGTCCGTGGTGCCCGAGGGCCACTGGCCGTGTCCGCTGCCGCGGCTGGGCGTGCGGCTGGGGGTGGGCCCGAGCCTGGGGCTGGCCGAGTGGTACGGCGGCGGCCCCGGAGAGGCGTATCCGGACACGCGTGCGGCCTCGCGGATCGGCCGCTGGCGCCTTCCGGTTGACGCGCTGCAGACCCCGTACGTCCGGCCGCAGGAGAACGGCGCGCGGGCGGACGTACGGTGGGCCGAGCTCCGCCGCGAAGACGGCACCGGGCTGCGGATCGAGGGCTCGCCGGCCTTCTGGTTCACCGCCCGGCGGTGGACGAGCGAGGAGCTGGACGCGGCCGCACACACGACGGATCTGAGGCCGGGTTCCGCGGTGTGGGTGAATCTGGATCACGCACAGCACGGCATCGGCAGCCAGTCGTGCGGGCCCGGGGTACTGCCGGAGCACCGACTCGCCGCGGCGCCTGCTGCGTTCTCGTACGCCTTCTCGGTGGTGTCCCCCTCCACCGGGTCTTAGGAGGTCAGGTCCGGGCGGCCTAGGAGGTCTGCGAGGTGGCGGTGGTGGCTCCGGTGCTGCTCGGCCAGCCGTGTGCCGGGGGCAGGGCCACCGACCGCCACCACGGGTCGATGGTCTGGTCGGCGGCGGGCTCGAACGGCATGCCCGGCCGGGGCACGGCGATCTTCGCCGCGGCCACGTTCGCCGCCGCCACCGTCCGCTCGGCGGGCTCGGCCCACGGGTGGGGAGCGAGGTTGAACGTCCCCCAGTGGATGGGCAACAGGGTCCCGTACGGCGTCCCCCCGGACAGATCGGCGTGGGCGAGCAGCCCTTCCTCCGGAGTCATATGGATCTCCGGCCAGAACTCGCTGTAGGCACCGATCTGGATCATGGTTGCGTCGAACGGCCCGTGCTCCTCTCCGATCTTCGCGAAGCCGGGGAAGTAGCCGGTGTCGCCGCTGTGGAAGATCCGGTGCTCGGGTCCGGCCACCACCCAGGATGCCCAGAGGGTGCGCTGGCCGCCACGCAGCCCGCGCCCGCAGAAGTGCCGGGCCGGGGTCGCGGTCAGCGTCAGCCCGCCGACCCGCGTCGACTCGTGCCAGTCGAGCTCGCTGATCCGCTTCGGGTCCACGCCCCAGAGCTCGAGGTCGGCGCCGACGCCGAGAGGCACGGCGAACCGCGTCCCCGTACGGGCGAGTGCGCGGATCGACGGCATGTCGAGGTGGTCGTAGTGATCGTGGGAGATCACGACCACGTCCACCGGGGCCAGCTCGGCCAGCGGTACGGGCGCGGGGTGCAGCCGCCGCGGCCCGGCGAAGGCGAAGGGCGAACAGCGCTCGCCCCAGACCGGGTCGAACAGCACCCGGTGCCCGTCGATCTCGGCCAACACGCTGGAGTGCCCCATCCAGGTCAACCGCAGCCCGGACGCAGGCGGCTCGCCCCAGTCGGCGACGCTGGGCCGGTGCACCGGTACGGGCCTGACCGGCGCCCGGCGGACGCGGTCGGCACGGCTCAGCAGAGTACGCAGTATGGGCAGGGTGGCGCCGGGGACCATGGTGCGCGTGGGAACGGGGTTGCGGAACTCCCCGTCCGCGTAGTTGGGCGAACGCCGGATGCGCTCCAGCCGCTCTCCGGCCGGGTCCGCGCCGAAGGAGTCGGGGCGCAGCGGGGCGAGTGGGGAGCGTCGCGGGCTGGATCCGGTCACGGCACCTCCAGAGCGATGACGGCGTGGAGCACCGCCCCGCGGGGGAACGGGCTCCGGTCGCTCCATTATGTGCGCCGCGCTATGACCTCGCCGGTCGTCGACGGCATCCGCCCTGGTCACGGCGTGGAGCACGGCAACCACCGAGATCATCGTCGAGATCGGAGAGTGGCACTCGCCGAGCCACCACGGTCTGCGGGGCCGTCTCGATCCGACGCCCGGGCTCGCGCTGCGCCTCGGCGGGGGCGCGCGAACCCGGGTCCACGGTGACGCATCGTTGACGCGGCCCTCGGCGGCCCCCTGACGCCTCCCTGGCGGAGACGGCGGAGAGCCGCCGGCCTTGGGTTGGTCGGGTCAGCGCGGCAGCCGCCGGCCTTCGTCGGTGACCCGGACGAATGGCTCACGCACCTCGGTGGCCGTCAGCGAGCGGTACGCGCCGGGGCGACGGAAGGCGTTCCCCCAGGTCTCCCTGCGCCGGTAGGCACGCAGGGCGTCCAGATCGAAGACCGCCGTGTGCACGCCCTCGCTCTCGCCCGCTGCCACCAACAACATGTCGCGGGAGTCGCCCTCGGCGAACGCGATGCCGTCGAAGGCGATGGAGTGCCCCATGCCGGGCCCGGCGTAGTTGGCCAACGCCACACCGGTCATGTTCTCGAAGGCACGGGCCCGGAACTGGGCGAGCCGGTTGATCTCCAGCTCACAGGCGTTCGGGGTGAGGATGACCTCCGCTCCGCCCAGCATCAGCGCACGAGCGCTCTCCGGGAACTCCCGGTCGTAGCAGATCATCGCGCCGACCTCGACCGCACCGGCCGCGGTGTCCAGCGTGCACACCTCGAAGGATTCGCCGGGGGTCAGGGCGGCCTCGGGGAGACCGAAGGCGCAGGGGTGCACCTTGGCCTGGGTCAGGGCGATCCTGCCCTGGCGGTCGATGACCGAGACGGTGTTGCGGGGCGGCCCGTCCCACGCCTCGAGGTAGGTGAGGGCGATCGCCATATCCAACTCCGCCGCCAGCCGGCGGAAGTGAATGACGAAGGGCGAGTCCGAGGTGATCGCCCGGCCGCGCCAGACGGTCCGGCCGTCCGGCAGCACGAGGGGGCGGGCACCGTGCCACAGGTCCGGATGCCGGTGAACGTCTGCCTCGTCCAACTCGGGCGGGACGCAGGAGCTGTAGCCGTTGCTCCACATCTCGGGAAAGAGGGCGAGGTCCGCGCCCATGGCCTGGGCGCGGCGACAAGCGGCTTCACCCCGCACCAGGTTGGTCTGAAGGTCGTGCCCGGGTGGATCGAGCTGCAGCAGGGCGATGGTCAACGTGCTCACGATGAGAACTCCTCCGGCGGCTGATGAGGCGTCATACGGATGGGCGCGCGGAGGAGTCGGTGGCGGACCCCGGGTTCGGTTCGGGGCGCGGTTCGGGCGTCAAAGCATGCGGCCACGCTACAAGAGCCGCTTGCATCTCTGTGAAGGATCGAGCGGTCCCGGATGTGACATCGGCCGGGCAAGACCCACGCGCCGGTCGGCGGCGCGGTGCGTCCCCCCGGCTCTCAGCGGCTCGCGACCAGCTCGGAGCGGTCCAGGCCCAGCTCGCGCGCGAGGGCGTCGTCCACCCACTCTTCCATCTGGCGGCGGCTGAGGGCGCCCGGGAAGGCGGTCCGCTGGACTGCGAGACCGTCCATGAGCGCGGTGATCCGCCAGGCCGCGGCCTGCGGGTCGGGACAGGCGTACTCGCCCGCCTCCGCTCCTTCGGCGATCACTGCGGCCAGCATCGACTTCCACTGCCGGTCGAGGTCCAGGGTCAGTTCGCGCAGCACCGGTTCGCGCAGCGCGGCGGCCCAGCCCTCGATCCACAGTTTCCAGCCTTTGGCCTGGCCGGTCGGCGCGTACCAGCGCACCGCCGCGCGCAGCCTGCGCAGTGCGCTGCCGCCGCGACCCACCAGTGCCCGCAGCCGCGCGAGGTCGGATTCGGCTGCGTGGGCGAAGGCCCCGGCGACGAGCTTCTCCTTCGTCGAGAAGTGGTAGAGCACGAGAGCGTTGCTCACGCCGAGCGCGTTCGCCACGTCGGCGATCCGCAGCGCGGCGACCCCGCGCTCCTCGATCTGTTCGACGGCAGCGCGCAGCAGCTCCTCACGCCGTTCCTCTACGCTCAATCGGACTCTCGCCACGGCGTCACCCTACACAGGGCGGCCGGTCGGTCTCGGAGGGTGTTCGCACAGCAGGGCTCCGCCGCCTTGCGCAGTCGCGCCACGAGCCCTCGCCTCCCCCTCCTCGCCCGGAGGTGCGCGGGTCCGACGCCGAGGTAGGGGCGTACGCGGTGTGGCTGGGGCGATCCGGCCTGCCGGGGCTAGCCGGCGTCGAGGAGCCGCTCACGAAGGCGTTCGCGCTGCTCGGGACCGATGTCGAGGCCATGCGTGACATAGTCGTCGACCGTTCCCCAGGTCTCCTCGATGGTGCGGAAGGCCTCCGCCAGGTACTCCGGACGGGCGTCGAACAGCGGGCTGAGCAGCTCCTGCACCTCTGCGGACATCGCGGGGTCCGAGGGGTCGCTCCGCCGGAGCCGGTAGCGCCGGTGGGCGGCGTTACTGGCCAGGTAGTCGGCCTCGATGGCGTCCCGCTCCACCCCCAGCGCGAGCAGGGTCACGGCCACGGACAGCCCGGCGCGGTCCTTGCCGGCCGCGCAGTGCATGAGCGCCGGGATGCTGTCGTCGGCGAGCGCGCGCAGCACCCGCCCGTGCTCGGCGGTGCGGGTCCTGATGATGCTGCGGTAGGTGGCGGTCATCCGGTCCGCCCCCTGGCCGTCGGCGAGGGCCGCGCGCAGCTGCCTGACGTGGCCGTCGCGCACCATCTTCCAGAACTCCGCGCCGTGCGCCGGGTCGGTGAGCGGGATGTTCACATGCCGTACGCCGGGCAGGGCGACGTCCGGGCCCTCGAGGGCCACGTCTGCGGAGTTGCGGAAGTCGAAGATGGTGTGGAGGTCGAGCGAGGCGAGGATCGCGGCGTCCTCCCGGGTCGCGCTCGCGAGGTGACCGCTCCGGTACAGGACGCCGTGCCGTACGCGCCGTCCGTCGGAGGTCGGCAGTCCACCGACGTCGCGGAAGTTGCGAACGCCCGACAGTTCGGGCTCGATCGGCGAGGTCTGCGGGACCTGCGGCGTTTGTGTCACGGCGGCTCCTCGGCATCGGCTGTCGGCCCGAATTGCCGACGTAGTGATATATCGACGATACGGCAAGAGTTGACGGCGCAATCATCCGCGGTCGAGGGCGCACGGGAGCTGTCCGGGCGTCCCCGAATGTGACCCGGTGGTTTAAATCACCCCCCGTCAACCCCTGGTTACGGTGGCGTAAGTCACTAGGCGAGGTGAATCATGTGCTGACGTGGCAGACGATTCGACATCCATCACCAGGGGCGCCATCGGGTCGTACACAGCGGTGGGGGACAGCTTCACCGAGGGTGTCGGCGACCCGGGGCCCGACGGCGCGTTCGTCGGCTGGGCCGACCGGCTCGCCGTTCTCCTCTCCGACCAACGACCCCAACACGACTTCCGCTATGCCAATCTCGCCGTCCGCGGCCGGCTGCTCGACCGTATCGTCTCCGAACAGGTGCCGCGCGCCAAAGAACTCGGCCCCGACCTCGTGAGCTTCTGTGCAGGCGGCAACGACATCCTCAGGCCCGGCAGCGACCCGGACGACGTCGCCGAGCGCTTCGAGGCCGCGGTCGCCGACCTGACGCGCTCGATCGGCATCGTCATGGTGACCACCGGATTCGACACCCGCGGCGTGCCGGTGCTGCGCCATCTCCGCGGGAAGATCGCCACCTACACCGCGCATGTGCGGGCCATCGCCGACCGGTACGGCTGCCCGGTGCTCGATCTGTGGTCCCTCCGCTCCGTCCAGGACCGGCGCGCCTGGGACGCCGACCGGCTGCATCTGTCGCCCGACGGACACACCCGGGTCGCCCTGCGGGCCGCCCAGGTCCTCGGACTGCCCGTGCCGGCCGACCCCGACCAGCCCTGGCCGCCGGAGCCGGAGCGCCCGGCCGCCGAGGTGCGCCGGGACAACATCCAGTGGGCGCGCGAACATCTGGTGCCGTGGATCGGACGCCGGCTGCGCGGCGAGTCGTCCGGGGATCACGTCGAGCCCAAGCGACCGAACATGCTGCCCCTCTGACGGGCGCACGGACGCATGCCGTCTGACGGACGCCATCAGCCTGCCCCCGCCGAGGGCTCCCGCCCGGCGGGGACAGGCTGAACCTTCAACTCCGCCCAGACGACGTGCCCCCGGCCGTTTCCGTTCGGACTGACCCCCCACGTCTCCGACAGCGCGTCCACCAGCAGCAGCCCGCGTCCACCTTCGCCGTCGAGGTCGCCGGAGCCCGGGTGTGGCTCTGTCGCCGCACACCCTTCGTCGGCGACCTCGAGGCGCAACCGGCCCCCCACGAGCCGGAGTTCGCACGCGATCTCCTCGCTGTCGGTGTGGCGTACGGCGTTGGTGAAAAGCTCCGAGACCACCAGTTCGGCGCTGTCGCAGCCTTCCCCGCCTACCCTCCACTCGCCCAGGCGCGCCAGGACGAGCCGTCGCGCCGCCGCGACGGAGCCGCGCAGCGCAGGCAGCCGGAAGGCGTCCCGCCGACAGCCGACGGCGACACCTCCACCGTCCGCTAATCGAAGCGCGTCATGGAAGGAAGCCACTCGGCAACTATGCGCACGACGGCTGACGTATGGCAAGGTTCAATCTGCAAATTGCAGAACTCGTAAGCACAGTCTGTCCGCTCTGTTGATGGCATGTCACACTGCCGTTGCCCAGGGCTCGTTGGAGGGGGAGAGCGATAGTGGCGGATACGCGGTCCGGCGGCGGCGCCCCGACGGTCCTGCGCGTGGTGCTGGGCAAGCGTCTGCACGACCTCCGGGAGAATGCGGGGCTGTCGTTCGAGGATGCAGCACGGGCCCTCGACGTCACCCATGCCACCATCCGCCGGATGGAGAAGGCCGAGGTCGGCCTGAAGCTCCCGTACGTCGAGAAGCTGCTGCGGACCTACGGCGTCACGGACGCGGCCGAGATCGAGGACTTCGTCTCGCTGGCCCGCGAGGCCAATCGCCGCGGCTGGTGGCACCGCTTCCGGGACGTCCTGCCCGAGTGGTTCAGCGCCTTCGTCAGCCTGGAGGGCTCGGCCAATCTGATCCGGGCCTACGAACCGCACTACGTGCCCGGTCTGCTGCAGACCGAGCAGTACACGCAGGCCGTGCTGCGCGCCGGGATGCCCCATGCCCCGGACAGCGAGATCGAACGCCTCGTCGCCGTGCGCACCGAGCGCCAGGCCGTACTCGTCAAGCCCGACGCACCACTGCTCTGGGTGGTCATCGACGAGACGGTCCTGCGCCGGCCCATCGGCGGTCCGAACGTCATGCGCCAGCAGGTGGACTGGCTGATCGAGGCCACAGCGATGCCGAACGTCCGGCTCCAGGTCATGCCCTTCGCCTACGGCCCGCACCCGGCCATGTACGGGCCCTTCCACATCTTCCGGTTCCCCATCGAGGAACTGCCGGACATCGCCTATACGGAGAGCCTCGTGGGCGGGGTCTATCTCGACCAGCGCGACGACGTCTCGGCGTTTCTGGAGGCCCTGGACCGAATGTGCGCGCAAGCTGCGCCGGCAGACACCACCGAGAGCTATCTGGGTGGCATTCGCAAGGAGCTCTGAACCATGGGTCGCATTTACAACGGTATGCCGGCCAAGGATCTCGGTACCGAGGGCTGGCGCAAGCCGTGGAGCGGCGGCAACGGGGGAAGCTGCCTCGAAGCGATGAAGCTGAGCGACGGCCGGGTGGCGCTGCGCCAGTCCACCGACCCCGATGGACCCGCCCTGATATACACCCCCTACGAGATCGAGACGTTCATCCGGGGTGCGAAGGCCGGCGCGGCCGACTTCCTGCTGCCCGACCAGCCGGAGAGCCGAGCGTGATGCGCCCGGCCGGGCCGGGACGTCAGCGGACGGCGACCGCCTGCTTGACGAGCGTACGGCCGAAGTCCCAGATCAGACCGCCACCGCTGTGGGCGTCGTCCATGACGTCGGTGAAGGCGCCGACGAAGCGGTCCACCTCCCGCTCGCCGATGATCAGCGGTGGGATCAGCTTGATGACCTCGAGGTGGTCCCCCGACACCTGGGTGAGGATCCGGTGCCGCTGCAGCAGCGGCACCACCACCATCTGCGCGAACAGACCCTTCCGGGCGGCCTGGAGCATGGTCCAGCGGCTGCGCAGCCCCAGCGACTTCGGCTTGCCGAACTCGATGCCGATCATCAGGCCACGGCCCCGTACGTCGTGCAGCAGCTCGTAGCGGTCCACGAGCGCGGCGAGGCGGGTGCGCAGCAGGTCTCCCGTGAGCCGGGCGTTGGCCACGATCTGCTCGTTCTCCATCACGGCGAGGGTGGCGAGACCGGCCGCCATGGCCTGGGCGTTGGAGCCGAAGCTCGCCGAGTGCACCAGCACCCGGTCCATGGAGGAGTGGACGCGCCGGAAGACCCAGTCCTTCCCGAGGGTCGCCCCGACCGGCACATATCCCCCGGACAGTGCCTTGGCCACACAGACGAGGTCCGGCTGGACGCCCTCCTCGTGCTGGTAGGCGAAGAAGTCACCGGTACGGCCGAGGCCGGTCTGCACCTCGTCGACGATCAGCAGCGCCTTGTACCGGTGCAGCAGCTGCTGGGCGGCGAGGAGGAAACCGGGCGGCGTCGCGTGCACCCCTTTTCCCTGGATCGGCTCCACGATGAGTGCCGCTACGTCACCGCGCTGCAACTCGCTTTCCAGTGCGGCCAGATCGCCCAGTCCGATGGCGGTGTCGGGCAGCAGCGGGTCGAACCCGGCACGGAAGCAGTCCTCGCCGTTGACGGACAGCGAGCCGGTGGTCAGTCCGTGAAACGCATGGGCGCAGTAGAGGACGCGCGGCTTCCGCGTGGCGTACCGCGCAAACTTGAGTGCGGTCTCCACCGCCTCGGCGCCGCTGTTCCCGAAGAACACCCGGTCCAGGTGCGGAGCGTGACCCAGCAGCCGCTCGGCGAGGAGTCCGGGCAGCGGCGAGCAGTCGAAGCGCACGAGGTCCGGCAGTGCGGCGTCGAGAACGTCGTGCAGCGCCTTCCGTACGACCGAGTGGTGCCGGCCCAGCCCCATCACGCCGAAGCCCGCCAGCATGTCGAGATAGTCCTGGCCCTCCGTATCCCAGAAGTACGCGCCCTCGGCCCGCTCGTAGAACTTGTCGAAGCCGATGGTGTGCAGCATGCGCGGCATCTGGTGATTGAGATACCGGGCATGCAGCTCATAGCGTTCCGCACCGCGCTCGGCCAGCAGCGTCCCGAGGTCGAAGCCCTTCGCGCCGGGCGCGTCGGACTCCGCGGAGCCGCGGGACGGCGCCCCGGACGCGGCGGCGTCTGAGGGAGCCCCCGGATAACCGGGCTCGGCGGCTGGCCGGGACTCTGTCGGCCGAGCGGACTCAGCGGACGTCATACGCCGTTCTCCTCTGTACGAGAGAGGCCTCCCCGCCGGTGAGGGAGGCGCTGATCCGGCCGGCGATCTCGGCCGCGGTGAGTCCGATGTCGGCCAGGACCTCCCCCCGCTTGGCGTGGGCGAGGAACTGCTCCGGGATGCCGAAGGTGCGGACCGGCAGATCCACGCCGGCGTCGCGGAGCGCCTGGGAGACGGCCGTGCCGACGCCGCCGGCCCGGCTGTTGTCCTCGACGACGGCCACGAGGCGGTGGCGGCCGGCGAGTTCGGGGAGCACGGGGTCCACGGGCTTCACCCACCGGGGGTCGACGACCGTGCAGCCGGTGCCGCGGGCTGCCAGCAGCTCGGCCGCGGGGAGGCAGATCGGGGCGAGCGCGCCCACGGAGATCAGCAGCACGTCGGAGTCCGCACCGTCACCGGTCCGGTGGAGCACATCCATGCCGCCGATCCGCCCCACGGCCGGAACCGGCTCGCCGACGTCACTCTTGGGGTAACGGACGACGGTCGGGGCGTCGTCGACGTCGACGGCCTCGCGCAGCTGGGCGCGGAGCTGGTCGGCGTCGCGCGGCGCGGCGATCCGCAGGCCGGGCACGACCTGGAGGATGGACATGTCCCACATGCCGTTGTGCGAGGCGCCGTCGGTGCCGGTGACCCCGGCGCGGTCCAGGACGAAGGTCACCCCGCACCCGTGCAGGGCCACGTCCATCAGCACCTGGTCGAACGCACGGTTGAGGAAGGTGGCGTAGACGGCGAAGACCGGGTGCAGACCGCCGGTGGCCAGCCCCGCGGCCGACACGGCGCCGTGCTGCTCGGCGATGCCCACGTCCCACACCCGGTCGGGATACGCGGCGGCGAACTTCGTCAGGCCCACGGGGTGCAGCATCGCCGCGGTGATCGCCACGACATCGGGGCGCTCGGCCCCGATACGCAGCAGCTCGTCCCCGAAGACTGCAGTCCACGACGCGCCGCCGGGAGCGGCCAGTGGCTCGCAGGTGAGCGGGTCCATGGCCGCGACCGTGTGGAAACGGTCGGCTTCGTCCTGGACCGCGGGCTGGTAGCCGCGGCCCTTCTCGGTGAGGCAGTGCACGATGACCGGGCCGCTGAAGCGCTTGGCCCGACGAAGGGCGGACTCGACGGCGGCGACGTCGTGGCCGTCGATGGGGCCGACGTACTTCAGCCCCAGATCCTCGAACATGCCCTGCGGCGCGATGAAGTCCTTCAGCCCCTTCTTGGCGCCGTGCAGGGACCCGTACAACGGCTGTCCGACGACAGGCGTGTGCTGCAGCACCTCCTTGCCCCAGGCGAGGAAGCGCTCGTAACCGTCGGTGGTACGCAAGGTGGCCAGGTGGTTCGCCAGCCCGCCGATAGTGGGGGCGTAGGAGCGCTCGTTGTCGTTGACCACGATCACCAGCGGCCGGTCCTTCGCGGCGGCGATGTTGTTCAACGCCTCCCAGGCCATACCCCCGGTCAACGCACCGTCACCGATGACCGCGACCACATGGTCGTCCTTCTTCAACACCTGATTGGCCTTGGCCAGACCGTCGGCCCAACCCAGCACCGTCGAGGCATGACTGTTCTCGATCACATCGTGCTCGGACTCGGCCCGCGACGGATAGCCCGACAGACCTCCCTTGGCACGGAGCTTGGAGAAGTCCTGACGACCGGTGAGCAGCTTGTGGACATAACTCTGATGGCCGGTGTCGAAGAGAATCCGGTCGGCCGGCGAGTCGAAGACACGGTGCAGCGCGATGGTCAGCTCGACAACGCCCAGATTCGGCCCGAGATGACCGCCGGTCCTGGACACGGCGCGGATCAGGAACTGGCGGATGTCCTCGGCCAGTTCGTCGAGGAGCTCTTCGGGCAGCGCTTTCAGATCGCGCGGCCCCCGGATGTTCTCCAGCAATGACACGTCGGGCCCCCTCTGTGTTGTCCGCCCATCACCTGCGCGTTCCGGTGACGGTGTCGCGTGCTGCCCGTAGAGACTCCTTCAGGGAGCTCATGGTGGCGAGCACTGCCGTCGGCTCGTAACCACAGTGCGCCATGCAGTTCGCACACCGCGGGTCCTTGCCGCGGCCGTACGCCTCCCAGTCGGTCTCCTCGATGAGCTGCCGGTAGGTGGGCACATACCCGTCCGCCATCAGATAACAGGGGCGCTGCCAGCCGAAGAGCGAGTAATTCGGGATCGCCCAGGCGGTGCACGGGAAGTCCGCCCTGCCCTCCAGGAAGTCGAGGAACAGCGGGCTGTGATTGAGCCGCCAGCGGCGCCGGTTACCGCTCGCGAAGGACTTCTTGAAAAGCTCTCTGGTCTGCTCCACACCCAGGAAGTGCTCCTGGTCGGGCGCCTTCTCGTAGGCATAGGCGGGCGAGATCATCATCTGGTCGACGCGCAGGTCGTCGTTGAGGTAGTTGAGCACCTCGACGACCGTCTGCGGGGTATCGGTATTGAAGAAGGTCGAATTGGTGGTGACCCGGAATCCGCGCCGCTTGGCCTCCCTGATCGCCGCCACCGCCTCGTCGAAGACGCCCTCCTTGGCCACGGACTCGTCATGGCGCTCGCGCAGGCCGTCGATGTGCACCGCGAAGGCGAAGTACGGGGACGGCCTGAATTCGCCGATCTTCTTGCGCAGCAGCAGGGCATTGGTGCACAGGAAGACGTACTTCCGACGGGCCACCAGCTGGCGTGCGATCTCGCCGATCTGGGGGTGCATCAGGGGCTCGCCGCCCGCGATGGAGACCATGGGTGCGCCGGACTCCAGCACGGCGCCGACCGCCTGGGCGACCGGCATGCGCTGTTTGAGCACCCCGGCCGGGTGCTGGATCTTTCCGCAGCCCTCGCACTTCAGATTGCAGGCGTAGAGCGGCTCGAGCTCGACGATCAGCGGGAATTTCTCTCGCCGCCGGAGTTTCTGTTCGAGGAGATACGTTCCGACCCGGATGGTCTGACGGAGCGGCATGGCCATCTAACTCACCTCCTGGGGAGCAGCAGAGAACGGTGCCATTCGAAGAAAGCCGGCAGGACAGCGCGCAGTACACGGAAAGCTGATATTCCACCGCGCAGCGTCCCGATGCGGACGAGCTCATGCTCAGGAGCGTCCACGACCACCCGTACGGCCGCAACCGGGCGTGGTCGGGCCGTCCTCCGGGCCCCGTTCAGCGGAATGTCCATGGCGGTGCGCAGCGTCACGGCGGACTCCATGTCGACCGCGATGGCGCCGGTGGCTCGGAGCGCGGCCCGCTCCCCGCCCCGTACGACGTGGTCGGAGCCGGTGAGCGGGCCGGTGTGGATGGTGGTGGTGCGGATGGTCCACGCGGGCCGGTCGCCGCGCAGCAGCCGGGCGAGCGCCGTGGCCAGCACGTCCGTACCGGTGCAGGCGGTGTGACCGCCGGGGTCGCGTGTCTCGTCGGCGACGACCAGGTCCCCGGGGTGCATCCCGGGACGGAGTCCCGCGCAGAAGCCGGTGGCGATGACGGCGGCGTCCTGGGCCGCCGGGTCGTCCCGCAGCGCACGGGTGATGGCCCGGCCCGCGGCCTGGGGCCCCATCCCGGTACGCAGCACGGTGACGGTCCCGGGGGCACCGCTGTGGTCGCCGCTGCGCAGGGCGAGCCGTTCGATGCCGAGCCCACAGGCGATCAGCAGCGGTGCCGCTCCGGGGGCCTGGGCCATCAGGCCCCCTGCGGATCGATGGGCAAGGCCGGCTCGCCGTGCAGAAAGCGGCCGAGTGCGGTGAGCGGGAAGACCTGCCGGTAGAGGTGGTAATTGATGGAGAAGTCCCAGGGAAAGCCGGTGCCGGTGAAGTACGGCTCGTCCCAGGTGCCGTCCGCCCGCTGGGTTTCGGCGAGCCAGCTGATCCCGCGCGTCACGGCCTCGCCGTCCCGCTCCCCCGCCGCCAGCAGGGCGAGCAGCGCCCACCCAGTCTGCGAGGCCGTCGACGCACCGCGGCCGGCCCACTGCGGGTCGCGGTAGGACCGCTGATCCTCACCCCAACCGCCGTCGTCATTCTGGACGTTCTCCAGCCAGGCGACGGCGTGGCGGATCGCGGGGTGCGAGGCGGGCACGCCGGCGGCGGTGAGCGCCGGGACCACCGAGCCGGTGCCGTAGACGTAGTTGGTGCCCCATCGGCCGAACCAGGATCCGTTGGGCTCCTGTTCGGCGAGGAGCCAGGCGATGGCGCGGCGCGTTCGCGGGTCGTGCGCCCTGCCGTCGGCCGCGAGCATCTCCACGACGTGTGCGGTGACATCGGCGGAGGGCGGGTCGATGACCTCGCCGAAGTCGCAGAACGGCAGCCGGTTGGGCAGAGGGCTGGTGTTGTCGACGTCGAAGGCGCCCCATGCCCCGTTCTTCGACTGCATGCCGAGGTTCCACTGGACGGCGCGCCGGACGGCGGAGTCGACCCTGGCCGGGTCGGGGTGGCGTAGCCGGTGGAGCGCGAGGACGACCTCGGCGGTGTCGTCGGTGTCGGGGTAGGTGTCGTTGTGGAACTCGAACGCCCAGCCGCCCGGGGAGAGTCGGGGCCTGCGTACGGACCAGTCGCCGCGCCGTACGACCTGCTCGCCGAGCATCCAGTCCGCGGCCTTGACGAGCGCGGGGTGGTCCGCGGGCAGGCCCGCGTCGGCCAGCGCGATGGTGGCCAGGCAGGTGTCCCAGATCGGTGACTGGCAGGCCTCGATCATGCGGCTGCCGTCTTCGCGCCAGACGGCGAATCGGTCGAGTGAGGCGAGGCCCGCGCGGAGCACGGGGTGCTGGAGGTCGTAGCCGAGCAGATGCAGGGCGATGATCGAGTAGACGGCGGGCGGCTGGATGCCGCCCCAGCAGCCGTCGCTCTCCTGCCGCTCGACGATCCAGCGGGCGCAGCTCCTCAGCGCGGTACGGCGCAGCGGACGCACGGGCGCTTTGTGGTAGGCGTGCAGAGCCCGGTCGAGCCGCTGGAAGAAGCCGTCCCAGCTGGTGGCGGGGGCCTTGGGGCGGGGCGGATTGGGTAGGGCCGGGTTCGTGTGGAGTTCGTCGAGGGGGAAGGGCGCAGGGCGTACGGGCCGCTTGGCGGAGACGACGGTGAGCGGCACGATGGTCTGCCGCGCCCAGCAGCCGAAGGCGTAGATGTTGAGCGGAAACCATGTCGGCAGGTAGATCAGCTCGGGCGGCAGCTCGGGGAGGTCGTCCCACTTCCACCAGCCGAAGAGCGCGAGCCAGATGCGGGTGAAGACGCGCGCTGCGGCGATGCCGCCGTTCTCACGTACCCAGGCGGAGGCGGCGGCCATATGGGGCGCGTCGGGTGCGTCTCCCGCGAGGCGCAGGGCGACGTACGCCTCGACGGTGGCGGAGAGTTCGCCGGGGCCTTGGTGGAAGGTGGCCCACGGGCCGTCCGCGCGCTGCTGGGAGCGGATGAAGCGGGCGGCGGCCTCGGTGGTCCTCTCGTCCCGGATGCCGAGGAACTGACGGAGCAGCAGGTCCTCGGCGTCCATGGTGACGTTGGTCTCGAGGTCGCCCTTCCACCAGCCGTCGGCGTCCTGGCGGTCGAGCAGGTTCCGGACGGCGCGGTCTGCCGCACGCTCGGCGGCGGCCCGGATGTCCGGTGGGCCGGCGGGCTCGCGGACCGGTGCGGGCGGTTCGGTGGTCGAGGGTGCCCGGGGTGGTAGGGCACCCGAACTTCCGTCGGTCGTCGCTGTCATGGCTTCCCCTTCGTGCAGTGAGTCCTGCTGTGCTGGTGGGGGCACTTCCCTGGCTTCTCCCCGGGTACTTAAGTCCGGGAGCTGCACCAGGGTGGCCCCACCTGGCCGAAGGCCTTGGGGACTGCCGTCGGCCGGCGCCCGGGATCCCCGTGGCGAAGGAGGCGGGCGACCGGCCGGCGACGGCGAGCTATATGCGCCGGTGGGGTGTCATCTCTGGCGTACGACCACGAAGTCGGCGACCGCGATCAGCTGCTCCCGGACGCGTCCGGGGATCTCCACCCGGTCGAGCGCCTCCATGGCGGTGGCGTGCTGGCGCCGGGCCTCGTGGGAGGTCCAGTCGCGTCCGCCGGCCTCCTCGATGAGCGCCGCCCGGGTGGCGAAGGCGTGCTCGTCGAAGGTGGAGAGGTCGTGGCTCTTGGCGTCCGCGGCGAGGAGTTCGGCGAGTCGCTCCGACGCCGAGCCGCCCGCGGCGAGGGCGGCCACGACCGGCAGGGACTTCTTGCGCTGCCGCAGGTCGCTCCAGGTCTGCTTGCCGGTGGCCTCCGGGTCTCCCCAGATGCCGAGCAGGTCGTCGACGGCCTGGAAGGCGAGGCCGAGGTGGTAGCCGTACGCCTCGAGGGCGTCGGCCAGCCGATCGTCGGCGCCGCCGAGCACCGCGCCGATGGAGCAGGCGCAGGCGATCAGGGCACCGGTCTTGTTGCCCTCCATCTCCAGGCACTCCTCGACGGTGACCCGCTCGCGGTGCTCGTAGGAGATGTCCTGGGCCTGGCCGTCGATGAGTTTGCGGCTGGCCGTGGTCAACCGCCGGGTCGCGCGGCCCGCGTCGACGGTGCCGAGTTCGAGCAGGATCTCGTTGGCGAGGGCGAAGAGGGCGTCGCCGACGAGGATGGCCTGGGCGGGGCCGTGCACCTTCCAGACGGTGTCGCGGTGGCGGCGCTGCTCGTCTCCGTCCATCAGGTCGTCGTGCAGCAGCGAGAAGTTGTGCACCAGCTCTACTGCGACCGCGCCTGGGATGCCGACCTCGGGCGGTGCGCCGGCGGCCTCCGCGGACAGCAGGGCGAGCGCGGGACGTACGGCCTTGCCGCCGCCTGCGGCGGAGGGCCGGCCCTCCGCGTCGATCCAGCCAAAGTGGTAGGCGGCGACGGTGTCCATCGGCTGCGCAAGCCGGTCCACGGCGGCACGGAGCACCGGCGTGGCAAGGGTCCGTCCGCGCTCCAGCAGCGCGGCGACGCCTGCATGGTCGATGGCCGGGTTCGCCGAGTTGTCCGAAGACACGGTCTCTCCTCTGTGTCCTGTAGTGCGTGGGGTACGGGGCTGTGCCCCGGTCCCCTGTGTCAGCGCAGTCATGCCGCCTCCTGCTGGGGGTCCCCCCGCCGGAAGGCGGGAGGAGGGTCGCGGTGCGGGCGGCCGAGCTCGGCGAGTGCCGCGCCCGCGGCGGTGATCCCGCTGCGGACGGCGCCCTCCATGGTCGCGGGCCAGCCTGTGTCGGTCCACGCGCCGGCCAGGTAGAGGCCGGGTGCGCGGGTACGAGCCCCTGGGCGGAGCCGTCCGACGCCCGGTGCCGGGGCGAACGTCGCCGTGCGCTCCCGGGTGACGAAGAAGTCTCTCACCTGCGCGCCCCGGGCGGCGGGCAGGAGTCGCTCGAGTTCGGGAAGATAGCGCTGGCGCAGCGTGGACAGGGGCGCGTCGATCTCGTTGTGCGCCGCGGACTGGGAGAGGGCCAGGTACTGGCCGCCGCCGCTGAGGCCGGAGGGGGCCGTACGGTCGAAAACCCATTGGACGGGGGTGCCCAGCGCCGCGAAGAACGGGCGGCGCAGCACGTGACGGTCGTAGACGACATGGACGTTGAGGATGGGCGCCGTGCCGATGTCCAGGAGCCGGCCGGGATCTTCGAGGGCGCCGGCGGGAAGCAGCGCATGGGTCTCGCGCTGGGGTACGGCGAGGACAACGGTGCCCGCGTCCAGCGATTCGGTGGCGTGGGTGCCACGCGTGACGCGAACCCGCCAGCCTCCGTCGGCCGTCCGGTCCACGGACCGGACGCGGGCCCGCACCAGCGTCCGTACGCCGGCCTGGTCCAGGGCGGCCCGGACGCGCGTGTCGTGGAGGTCGCCGAGCGGCACGTGCGACCAGCCGATGTCGGCGGCGCCGGGCTCGGAGAGCAGCCCGGTCCTGAAGACCATCGCGGCGAGCCCCAGGGAGGCCTGTCCTGCACGGGCGTTGAGGGTGGCGACGCCGACGAGGTCCCAGAGGGCTTCGACCGCGCGCGGGGACTGGCCCTGCCGGTGCAGCCAGGTGGCGAAGTCGGTGCCGTCCAGGGCCGGATCGGCCGGGTCCAGGCCCTTGAGGGCCAGTGCCGCGCGGGCCGCCTTGGCGCGCTCGGCGAGGGAGAGGTGGGGGTAGCGGGCGAGGCTGCCGGCGAGGTGCAGGGGTACGGGCAGGGCGCTGCGGCGGAGGTGGCCGAGCCGGCGGCCCTTCCGGGAGCCGACGTCGAGGACGGGCACGTCCAGCCGCTCCTGCAGGGGCGCCAGGGGGCCGGCACCGATGCGGTCGAGGAACCAGCGGTAGGCGGCGCAGCAGCGCAGATAGACGTGCTGGCCGTTGTCGACGGTGAGCTCCCCGGCCGGTCCCCGGCGGCGGAAGGAGAAGGCGAGGCCGCCCAGTCGGGGGCGGCCCTCGAGCAGGGTCACGCCGAGGCCGGCGTCCGCGAGGGTGAGCGCGGCGGTGATTCCGGCGATTCCGCCACCGATGACCACGGCCGCCCCTGGGGAGCGGCCGTCCGCTACTGCGGACCCGTGGCCCGCGGGCCGCACGCCGTCCCCACGGATCATGGGCCCTCCCCCGCGCCGGTGTGGGTCGGCGTGACCGCGCGGCTGCGTCGCATGAGCAGTCGCATGAGCATCAGACCCGCCTCCGGAGCGTCCGCCGGGAGACGTGCCGGGCGTCCAGGCCCGACAGGCCGCGCACCGCGACGTACGCCTTCTCGCCCCCGGGGAGGGAGACGCGGCCGCGCAGCACGGCTTCGGGATCCCTGGAGATGCGCTCCAGAAGCCGCCGGTAGATGCCGGCCATGGCGGCGACGCAGGCCCCGCTGCGCCGGTCGAGCAGCGGCAGCAGCCGGAAGCCCGAGGCGAACAGAGCGCGGGCGCGCCGGACTTCGAACTGGACGAGCCCGGTGAAGTCGGAGCCTTGGGGCGGCCGGGCGCCGCGGAAGCCTGCGGAACAGCCGAACTTGGCGAGGTCGTCGGCGGGGAGGTACGTGCGACCGCCCTGGGCGTCCTCCCGGATGTCCCGGAGGATGTTGGTGAGTTGGAGGGCGAGGCCGAGCGTATCGGCGTACTCGGGGGCGCGCTCCACCTCCTGCACGCCGGCGCCGGGGACGTTCACCGTGCCGAACACGCCCAGCGACAGGCGGCCGATCGTGCCTGCGACGCACCGGCAGTACATCTTGAGGTCGTCCCAGGTCTCGTACGTCTCGCCACGCACGTCCATCAGCACGCCGTCGATGAGTTCGTCGAGGGCTGCGAGCGGAATCGGGAAGCGCTGTGCGGCGTGCGTGAGCGCGACGGCGACGGGGTCGGTGTCATCGGGGTCGATCGACGCGGTGCGGATGCGGGTGAGCAGGGCACGGGTCTGGTCGAGCCGGGCACGCTTGGCCTCGGCGGCCAGGTCCCCGTCGCCGATGTCGTCGATGCGGCGCGCGAAGGCGTACAGCGCCGACATGGCGTGCCGCTTCTCGGTCGGCAACAGCCGGATGCCGTAGGCGAAGTTGCGGGCCTGCTGTCCGGTCACCGCCTCGCAGTAGCTGTACGCGGCGAGTACCGGCGCGGAGGTGTGTTCGGATCCGTCCACGGTCCGGCTCACCCCTCTCTTCGCAGTGTCGCCCCCACCTCGCGCACGAGGGCGAGCTTGGTGGGCTTGGGCGGTCCGGGGAGTACGTCGTGGTCTGCTGCGGCGATCGCTCTCAGGGCGGCGCGCCCGCCCGCCACGAATCCGGCGAGCAGCAGTCGGAGCCTGCCGTGGACGCTACCCACCAGCGGGGCACCCTCATTCAGCAGCTGATGGGCGCGTTCGACCTCGTACGCAACCAGGGCGCGCACCTGTGCGCCCCCATGGGCGGCGGCGAGATCGGTCTCGTCGACGCCGAACCGCCGCATGTCCTGGGCGGGGAGGTAGATGCGGTCGCGGCCGAGGTCCTCGGCGACGTCCTGGAGGTGCTCGACGATCTGCAGGGCGGTGCAGATGGCGTCGGAGCGGCGCACGCGCTCGGGGGTGGTGGTGCCGGTGATGGCGAGGACGAGCCGGCCGACGGGGTTGGCGGACAGCTCGCAGTAGGCGCGGAGCGCGTCGAAGGTGGCGTACCGGCCTACCCGCTGGTCCTGACGGTTCGCCTCGATCAGACCGAGGAACGGCTCGGGTGTGAGGCGGCAGCGGCGTACGGTCGGCCGGAGGGCGCGCAGCAGCGGGTGGCGGGGGCCCTCCCCCGCGGTGTCGAAGACCCTGCGCAGGTCGGCCTCGAAGACGTCGAGGAGGGCGAGCCGGTCGGCGGCCAGCTCTCGGGGGAGGCCGAGGAGGGCGGCATCGGTACCGCCGGGGGCGAGGTCGCCGTCGCCGATGTCGTCGACGAGGCGGGCGTAGCCGTAGACGGCCATGAGGTCGTGGCGCCAGATCCGGGGCAGAAAGAAAGGAGCCACGGGGAAGTTCTCCCGCGCCGCCTTGTCGAGTACGGCGCGCGTGTGCTCCCGAACTCCCCCGCCGTGCGACGGCGCCGCCGTCCTTCGGGGCATGGCGCCGCGCGCCCGTGACATCTCGGCCGTCACCGCGGCCTGCCCGGCGGAACGCTCTCCTGCCGCTTCCGCTGTGTCGGGAGGGGGACGGCGGACGTGCCTCGGAGCCGGAGATTACGCGTAGCCATGGCCGTCACATCTCCCGTTCTACACTGCCGGGCCAGAACATCCTATTTCGGACACGCCGCCCGCCCTAGGCGGTGAGACCTGCGACGACGGTGGTGAGGGTGCGCTCCACGACGGCGTCACGCTCCTCGGCGGACAGCCGGGCGAGCGGCCCGTCCAGGATGAGCAGGGACAGGCCGTGCACCGCCGACCAGGCGGCCACTTCGGCCGCAGGGCGGTTCTCCGGTCGTATCCGCCCCGCTGCCTCGAGCCCGTCCAGGGTCTCGGTGAGCAGGCGGAACGCACTGAACTCCGGGCCGTCGGCGGGCGCCGTGAGACCGGTGAAACCCCGGTCATCCCCCTCCACCGGATCGGTGCGGCAGAAGGCGACCCGGTAGAGCCCGGGGTTGTCGACGGCGAACCGGACGTACCCCAGCCCGATCGCCGCGGTGCGCCGTGCGGCCTCGTCCCCCGGATCCTCCGGCCCGTCGGGGCGCGGCAGGTCGTGCACGGCCGCGGCCATGGAAGCGGCGAGCGCCTGCTGGCCGCGGACCTTGACCTCGTACAGCAGGTCCCCGTGACCGGTGAAGTGCCGGTAGGCGGCAGTGGGCGACACCCCGACCCGGCGCGCCGCCTCGCGCAGCACGACACGCTCGGGGCCGCCGTCGGTCGCCAGCCCGACCGCGGCTTCGATCAGCGCGTTGCGAAGGTCGCCGTGGTGGTAGCGGGACTTGCCGCTCTTGATCGAACCCATGACCCCATCCTGCCCGATGTTGACAGCATTAACATTCTCTGCAACCTTCCATGTTAACGCTATAAACATTCGGGAGGAATCCATGTTCGACCGGATCGCGGAGCTGGCCCTGCGGCGGGCCCGGCTCGTACTGGCTCTCGGCCTCATCGCGCTCATCGCCATGGCGGCCCTCGGCTTCGGTGCCTTCGGCAAGCTGCTCGGCGGCGGCTTCGAGGATCCCGGGGCCCCGTCCAGCCGGGCCGAGAAGCTGATCGACAAGAGATTCGGCGGCGAGACCAATCTGGTGCTGCTGGTCCGGCCGGACGAGGGCGGCCTCGACTCACCCGCCGCCGAGCGCGCCGGCCGCACCCTCACTGCGGACCTCAAGGAGGAGCCGACCGTCTCGAACGTGATCTCGTACTGGGACGGCGGCGCCGCCACCCTCAGATCCGAGGCCGGCGACGCGGCCCTGGTGCTGGCTCACGTCAAGGGCGATGACACCGAGCGGGCGGACCACGCCGAGGGCCTCATCGACGAATACACCGGCGAGCGGAGCGGCCTCACCGTGCGGGCGGGCGGCTCGGCCGCGGTCTCGGACGAGATCCCGGCCCAGGTGGCCAAGGACCTCGCGGTGGCCGAGGCGATCGCCGTGCCGTTGATACTCGTACTGCTCGCCCTCGCTTTCGGCAGCATCATCGCCGCTCTGCTGCCCCTGGTCATCGGGCTGATCGCGATCGTCGGCACGTTCGCCGAGCTCTCCGTGCTCGGCGGCCTCACCAGCGTCTCGGTGTTCTCGATCAACCTCACGACGGCGCTCGGCCTGGGCCTCGGCATCGATTACGCCCTGCTGCTCGTCAGCCGGTTCCGCGAGCACCTCGCGGAGGGCGCCGACGTCCCCGACGCCCTGCGGCACACCGTACGGACGGCCGGGCGGACGATCACCTTCTCGGCGGCCACAGTCGCTGCCGCACTCGCCGCGCTGCTGGTCTTTCCGCAGTTCTTCCTGCGCTCCTTCGCCTACGCCGGCATCGGCGTGGTCGCCGTCGCCGCCGGGAGCGCCCTGCTCGTCGTCCCGGCCCTGCTCGCCCTGCTCGGCCACCGGGTCAACCGGGGCCGCCTCCCCTGGGCGAAGACCGTGCGCAGCGCCGAGGCGCCGCTGTGGGGACGGCTCGCCCGCACCGTGATGCGCAGGCCGGCCCTGACCGCCCTGCCGGTGCTCGCCGTGTTGCTGCTGGCCGCGAGCCCGCTGCTCGGGGTCGGCTTCGGCACCCCGGACGAACGCGTGCTGCCGGAAAGCGCGCAGAGCCGCCAGGTCGCCGCCGCCGTGCAGCAGGACTTCGCGGGCAGCGACGAGTCGGCGCTGCAGATCGTCACGACCGGCCCGGTCGGCCGGGCCGAACTGGGCTCGTACGCGACCGAGCTCTCGCAGCTGGACGGCGTCATACGCGTCGAGGCGGGCACCGGCACGTACACCGAAGGGCGGCAGATCCCGCCGGGGCCCGCGAACGCCGCGCTCAGCCGGCCCGATGCCCAGCGCGTCAGCGTCGTCACCGACCTCGTCCCGAAGTCCGAACAGGCCGAGGACCTGGTGCAGAGCGTCCGGGCCGTGGCGGCCCCGGCGGGCACCGAGGCGCTGGTCGGCGGCACCGACGCACGGCTGGTCGACGCCAAGGACTCGATCGCCGACCGGCTCCCCGCCGCCATCGCACTGGTCGCGGGCACCACGTTCGTGCTGCTGTTCCTGTTCACGGGCAGCGTGGTGCAGCCGCTGCGCGCGCTGCTGCTCAACGCGATCAGTCTCACGGCTGCCATCGGCGTGATGGTGTGGATCTTCCAGGACGGGCATCTGTCGTCGCTGCTCGGCTTCACACCGCAGCCGATGGACACCTCGATGACCGTGCTGCTGTTCTGCATCGCCTTCGGCCTGTCGATGGACTACGAGGTCTTCGTGACCAGCCGGATCAAGGAGCTGCATGACGCGGGAGCCGACAACGGGAGAGCGGTCGCCGACGGGCTGGCGCACACCGGGCGGATCGTCAGCATGGCGGCCGGGCTGCTGGCGGTGAGCTTCTTCGCCTTCGGCGCCGCCGAGGTCAGCTTCATCCAGATGTTCGGCCTCGGCAGCGGGCTGGCGATCCTCATCGACGCGGTCGCGGTGCGCGGAATCCTCGTCCCGGCGGCCATGCGGCTGCTCGGCAGAGCGGCCTGGTACGCGCCGAAGGCGCTGCACCGGCTGCACACCCGGGTGGGGCTCACCGAGGGGACGGCTCCGGAGCCGGTTCGGGAGAAGGCGGGGGTCTGACGGACAACCGGGTCGTACATGAGGAGGCCCCGCCGGACCGGCGGGGCCTCCTCATGCTGGCGAGGGACCCGGACTACCTGCCGGTCTCCTTCTCGTAGGCCTTGATGACCTCGTCGGTGGGCCCGTCCATGACGAGCTCGCCCTTCTCCAGCCACAGCACCCGGTCACAGGTGTCCCGGATCGACTTGTTGTTGTGACTGACCAAGACCACCGTC
>NZ_JBQQCD010000035.1:0-37822 GCF_052245555.1 Streptomyces sp. KR80 | reverse complement strand
CAGACAAGGAGTCGCAGACATGGAGCTGGTCATCCGGGACGCCCGGGTCATCGACGGAACGGGCGGCCCCTCGTACCGCGCGGACGTCGCCGTCGACGCCGGTCGGATCGCCTCCATCGCGCGCGAGGGCGAGGACCGGCCGGCGGCCCGCCGCGTCGTCGAGGCCGACGGCCTCGCCCTCTCCCCCGGCTTCATCGACATGCACGCGCACAGCGATCTCGCCCTCCTCCGCGACCCCGGTCACGAGGCGAAGGTCGCCCAGGGCGTGACCCTGGAGGTCATCGGCCAGGACGGCCTCTCCTACGCCCCCGTCGACGACCGCAGCCTCACCGAGATCCGCACGCAGATCACCGGCTGGAACGGCGACGGCTCCGACATCGACTTCACCTGGCGGACGGTCGACGAGTACCTCGACCGCCTGGACCGCGGCTTCGACGGCCACGGCATCGCCGTCAACGCCGCCTATCTCGTCCCTCAGGGCACGGTCCGGATGCTCGCCGTCGGCTGGGACGACCGCCCCGCCACCACCGCCGAACTCGACCACATGAAGCGGCTCGTGGCCGACGGGCTGGAGCAGGGCGCCGTCGGACTGTCGTCCGGCCTCACCTACACCCCCGGCATGTACGCCTCCGACGCCGAACTCACCGAGCTGTGCGAGGTCGTGGCGTCCTACGGCGGCTACTACTGCCCGCACCACCGCTCGTACGGCGCGGGTGCCCTCCAGGCGTACGAGGAGATGGTCGCCCTCACCCGGGACGCCGGGTGCGCCCTCCATCTCGCCCACGCCACCATGAACTTCGGCGTGAACAAGGGGCGCGCGCCCGAGCTGCTCACGCTCCTCGACAAGGCCCTGGCCGACGGTGCCGACATCACCCTCGATACGTATCCCTATCTCCCGGGCTGTACGACGCTCGTGGCGCTGCTGCCGAGCTGGGCGAGCGAAGGCGGCCCCGACGCCGTGCTCCGTCGCCTCCGCGACGACGCCGACGCCGAGCGCATCCGGTACGCCATGGAGGTCGAGGGCTCGGACGGCTGCCACGGCGTGCCCGTCGAGTGGGAGACCATCGAGATCTCCGGCGTGGCGAACCCCGCCCTGGCCGACTGCGTCGGCAAGACCATCGCCCGCAGCGCAGCCGAGCGTGGCGAGCCCCCGTTCGTCACCGCTCGCCGACTCCTGATCGAGGACCGGCTCGGGTCGACGATCCTCCAGCACGTCGGCCACGAGGAGAACGTCCAGACGATCATGAAACACCGGGTCCACACCGGCGGCAGCGACGGCATCCTGCACGGCGACAAGCCGCACCCGCGCGCGTACGGCACCTTCCCCGAGTACCTCGGGAAGTACGTCCGCGAGCTCGGCGTCCTCAGTCTGGAGGAATGCGTGGCGCATCTCACGTCCCGCCCGGCGGCCCGGCTGCGGCTGCCCGACCGGGGCCTGGTACGGGAGGGACACCGCGCCGACCTCGTTCTCTTCGATCCGGAGACCGTCGCGGCCGGCTCCACATTCGAAGCCCCGAGGACGCTTCCGACCGGTATTCCGTACGTCTTCATCGATGGCCGCTTTGTCATCGAAGACGGGCGGCGGACCGACGTTCTGGCCGGCCGGTCGGTGCGGCGATCACCTGTGGGCTGAGCGCCAAAGATCCACGACGGGTGCCGGCGCCGCCCGGGACGTCCACGTGGCGAAAACCATCGCGCCGAGCGGGTGGCGGGCCCTTAAGGTGTCGGACATGCAGGTGATCCAGTCAACCAAGCTCGCCAATGTCTGCTACGAGATCCGTGGTCCGGTGCTCGAGGAGGCAATGCGGCTGGAGGCGGCGGGTCACCGCATCCTCAAGCTCAACACCGGCAACCCGGCGGCGTTCGGTTTCGAGTGCCCGCCGGAGATCCTCGAGGACATGCTGCGCTCGCTCGCCGACGCGCACGGCTACGGCGACGCCAAGGGCCTGCTCGCGGCCCGCCGCGCGGTGATGCAGCACTACCAGACCCAGGGCATTGAGCTCGACGTCGAGGACGTCTACCTGGGCAACGGTGTCTCCGAACTGATCCAGATGTCGATGCAGGCGCTGCTCGACGACGGTGACGAGGTGCTGATCCCCGCACCCGACTACCCGCTGTGGACGGCCTCGGTCTCGCTCGCGGGCGGCACCGCCGTGCACTACCGGTGCGACGAACAGGCCGACTGGATGCCGGACCTGGCGGACATCGAGCGCAAGGTCACCGACCGCACCAAGGCCATCGTCGTCATCAACCCGAACAACCCGACGGGGGCGGTGTACGACGACGAACTGCTGCGCGGCATCACCGACATCGCCCGCCGCCACCGGCTGATCGTCTGCTCCGACGAGATCTACGACAAGATCCTCTACGACGGGGCCACACACACCTCGACCTCCGCCATCGCCCCGGACCTGCTGACGCTGACCTTCAACGGCCTGTCGAAGGCGTACCGGGTGGCGGGCTACCGCAGCGGCTGGCTGGCGGTCTGCGGCCCCAAGGAGCACGCCGCCAGCTACATCGAAGGGCTGACGATCCTGGCCAATATGCGGCTGTGCGCCAACATGCCCGCACAGCACGCGGTGGCCGCGGCACTCGGCGGCCGGCAGTCGATCAAGGATCTGGTGCTGCCGGGCGGGCGGCTGCTGGAGCAACGCGACGTCGCGTACGGGCTGCTCACGCAGATACCGGGGGTGACGTGCGTGAAGCCGAAGGGGGCGATCTACGCCTTCCCGCGGCTGGACCCGAAGGTCTACAAGATCAAGGACGACCGGGAGATGGTCCTCGATCTGCTGCGCGCCGAGAAGATCATGATCGTCCACGGGACGGGCTTCAACTGGCCGGATCCGGACCACTTCCGCCTGGTCACGCTGCCACACAAGGAGGACCTGGAGGACGCGGTGACCCGAATCGGGCAGTTCCTGGACGGCTACGGACAGCCGTAGCGCTCGCGTCGGCGGCCTTGGTTCCGCCGCCGTACGGCGGGCCTTCCCGTCCGCCCGCGCACTTTCCTCCAACTTCCCGTTGCGGGGCACGACGTCCGTCGTGCCCCGCAATGCGTTGGCCGCCGAAGGTATCGGGATCCAGCTAAACTTTAGACACGGTCTAAGGTAGGATGGACTCCTAACCGCGCTGGAGGCCACCATGTACGAACCGATCCGCACCAAGTCGGTCCACACCATGGCCGAGCCGGGGTACCCGCACCGCTCCCGTGAGGAAGAGCTGGACATCCAGCTCGCCGGGCACCTGGCCGCGCTGCTGGCCGTGACCGACGAGCTGCGCCCGCTCACCGCCGATGCCGACGACGATCTCGGCCAGGCGGCCGACCGGATATCCGAGCAGGTCGCTCGGCTGCGGAAGGGGCCGCGCCCCGTCCGCTCGAGCACCGCGGCCCCGTCGACCGCCCCGGTGCAGCGCCGCTCCGCTGCGGGCCGTGAGGGGCGGGCCGAGGCGCTGCACCGGCGGGCACACGCCCTGGCCGGCCGGGCGCTGGTCGTCGCCGCGTCCCGCGCGGACACCACCGCCGCGATCCTCGCGGCGCAGCGGATGGACGCCCACGCCGCCGCCCTCGACGCATCGGCCTCCCCGGCGCTCGCCGCCCACTGACGGCCCTGGGCCGCGTAGCGCAACGTCACGCGACCCAGGCGCCACAGGCGTGGAAACGGCCTACAGGCCCTGGGGCCTGTAGGCCGTGCGCAAGCCGGCGGAGTCAGCCGAGCCGTTCCACGAGGGCGTGGTACTCGTCCCACAGCTCCTTCGGCGTGTGGTCTCCGAAGGTGTTGAGGTGCTCGGGCACCAGCGCGGCCTCCTCACGCCACACGCCCTTGTCGACGGTGAGCAGGAACTCGAGACCGTCGTCGTCGAGGTCGAGACCGTCGGTGTCGAGGGACTCCTTCGTCGGGAGCACGCCGATCGAGGTCTCGACGCCCTCCGCCGTGCCATTCAGACGCTCGACGATCCACTTCAGCACGCGGCTGTTCTCGCCGAAGCCCGGCCAGACGAACCGGCCGTCGACGTCCTTGCGGAACCAGTTCACGTAGTAGATCTTCGGCAGCTTCGCCTGGTCCCCCTTGGCGGTCGCAGCCTTGCCCACCTCGACCCAATGACCCATGTAGTCACCCATGTTGTAGCCGCAGAACGGCAGCATGGCGAACGGGTCGCGGCGCAGCTCGCCGACCTTGCCCTCGGCGGCAGCGGTCTTCTCCGAGGCGACGTTCGCACCGAGGAAGACGCCGTGCTGCCAGCTGAAGGACTCGGTCACCAACGGCACGGCCGAGGCGCGGCGGCCGCCGAAGAGGATCGCCGAGATCGGCACGCCCTTCGGGTCCTCCCACTCCGGCGCGATGGTCGGGCACTGCGCGGCCGGGACGGTGAAGCGGGCGTTGGGGTGGGCCGCCGGCGTCTCGCTCTCCGGTGTCCAGTCGTTGCCCTTCCAGTCCGTCAGGTGCGCGGGCGTCTCCTCGGTCATGCCCTCCCACCACACGTCGCCGTCGTCGGTGAGCGCGACGTTGGTGAAGACAGAGTTCCCCCAGAGGGTCTTCATGGCGTTGGCGTTGGTGTGCTCACCGGTACCCGGCGCGACGCCGAAGAAGCCGGCCTCGGGGTTGATCGCGTAGAGGCGGCCATCCGCACCGAAGCGCATCCAGGCGATGTCGTCGCCGATGGTCTCCACCGTCCAGCCGGGGATCGTCGGCTCGAGCATCGCGAGGTTGGTCTTGCCGCAGGCGGAGGGGAAGGCGGCGGCGACGTACTTGGCCTCGCCCTGCGGCGGGGTGAGCTTGAGGATCAGCATGTGCTCGGCGAGCCAGCCCTCGTCGCGGGCCATCACCGAGGCGATGCGCAGCGCGTAACACTTCTTGCCCAGCAGCGCATTGCCGCCGTAGCCGGAGCCGTACGACCAGATCTCGCGGGTCTCCGGGAAGTGCGAGATGTACTTGGTGCCGTTGCAGGGCCAGGGCACATCGGCCTGGCCGGGCTCGAGGGGGGCGCCCACGGAGTGCACGGCTTTGACGAAGAAGCCGTCCTCGCCCAGCTCGTCGAGAACGGCCTGCCCCATGCGGGTCATCGTGCGCATGGCGGTGGCGACGTACGCGGAGTCGGTGATCTCGACGCCGATCGCGGACAGCGGCGAGCCCAGCGGTCCCATGCAGAACGGCACGACGTACATCGTGCGACCGCGCATCGACCCGCGGAAGATTCCCCCACTGCCTTCGGCGTGGGTGGTACCCCCAGCTCCCCCGGTGAAGATCTTGCGCATCTCGTCGGGGTGCATCCAGTGGTTCGTCGGGCCCGCATCCTCCTCCTTCTCGGAGCAGATGAAGGTGCGGTCCTCGACTCGCGCCACATCCCTCGGGTCGGAGGCGGCGTAGTACGAGTTGGGGCGCTTGATCGGGTCGAGTTTCCTGAACGTGCCCTTCGCGACGAGCTCCCCGCACAGGCGCTCGTACTCCGCCTCCGAGCCGTCACACCAGACGATCTGGTCGGGCTGGGTGAGGGCGGCGATCTCATCGACCCAGGAGATGAGCTCCTGGTGGCTGGTGAGGGTGGTGGGAGCCGCATTGCTGCGCGCCACGATCGCTCCGTTCCGCGCCGGGACCACGCCGCCCCGGCGTCAGATGTTGAGGGTTTGATGGACATCTCCGTGCCAGATGTCCGTTTATGAAGGTAGTTGCCCCGTGGGGGCTGCGACCCGGACGCTTCGTGACCGCTCATCCGGTGCCGACCGCACTCATTTGATCCTCCGACCCGGGAAGAAATCTGTCCAGTGGGCAGTCCCGTGAGCATCACCACTCGATGCCCGCACGTAACCTACGGTTCCGTAGGTAGCATGACGGCCATGACTGCCGCCCCGCCCGACTCCGCCCCCGACGCAGCGTCCGACGACCAGCCCTCAGCAGAGCCGCCCTCCGGCACACGCACGCGCACCCTGCCGACCCCCGTCAAGCCGCGGTTGCGCGGCTGGCTGCACGCCGGGATGTTCCCGGCCGCGCTGATCTCCGGCATCTTTCTCACCGCGCTCGCCGACAGCACCCGGGGCCGTATCGCCTGCGCCATCTACACGCTGACGGCCTGCCTGCTCTTCGGCGTCAGCGCGCTCTACCACCGCGGCAATTGGAGCCCCGGGGTCACGGCAGTGCTGCGGCGGCTCGACCACGCCAATATCTTCTTGATCATCGCGGGCACCTACACCCCGTTCACGATCCTGCTCATCCCGGACGGGAGGGGGCAGCTGCTCCTCTGGGCGATATGGGCGGCCGCGCTGTTCGGGATCGCCTTCCGGGTCTTCTGGGTCGGGGCGCCGCGCTGGCTGTACACCCCCTGCTACATCGCGATGGGCTGGGCGGCCGTCTTCTTCCTCCCCGACTTCATGCACAAGGGCGGCATCGCGGTGCTGGTCTGCGTGATCGTCGGTGGCGTTCTCTACAGCGCGGGCGGCCTGGTCTACGGCATCAAGCGGCCGAATCCGTCACCGCGGTGGTTCGGCTTCCACGAGGTGTTCCACTCCTTCACCTTGGCGGCCTTCGTCGTGCACTACGTCGGGGTCTCCCTGGTCGCCTACCAGCACGCCTGACCGGAGCGGCGCGGCGCCCCCGGCGCTCCTTCGCCGCTCTCCCCTCACGGCTCTCCTTCGCAGCTCTCTCCGACGGCTCTCCCCCGCAGCCGTCCTGCCCCGCCCGACCCATGGCCGGGCGGGAGCCGATGCCTGACAATGACCGCCATGGCCCCCGTACGACCCCGCACCCCCGACGCGCCCGGCCCCCGGCTCGGACTGCGCGAACGGAAGAAGATCAAGACCCGGCAGGCGATTCGCCGGGCCGCCTACCGGCTCTTCGAGGAGCAGGGGTACGACGCCACGCCCGTCGAGCGGATCGCCGAGGCCGCGGAGGTCTCCCCCAGCACGGTCTTCCGCTACTTCCCGTCCAAGGAAGACATCGTCCTGACCGATGAGTACGACGCGCTGCTGGAGGCCGAGCTGCGGCGGCGCCCCGCGGGTGAGCCGCCCCTGGAGTCCATCCGGCAGGTCGTGCTCGAGACCCGGCGCCATGTCCTGGATCAGGACCGGGAGGAGATCGGCCTCCGCGCGGGACTGGCCCTCGGCGTCCCGGCGATCCGGGCCCGCATGGCGGAGAGCAACGCGGCCACTGCGCACATGCTCTGCCGCGTACTGGCCGAACGCACCGGCCGACCGGCGGACGACCTGGAACTGCGGGTCTTCGCCGCCTCGGTGCTCGCCTCCCTTCAGGAGACGGTCCTCCACTGGGCCGCACGCGGGCAGGTCGAGGACCTCGCGGAGCTGATCGACCGCACCCTGGACACCCTCTCCCGCGGGCTCACCCTCTGACCGCTGCGTGGCATCCCGTGGCACCGACCCCCTCAGCCCACCCAGCCGCCCACCTTCTCGGCCAGTACTGACGGGTCGGCGGTCGGTGCGTCGCAGGTGAAGTCGCGGCACACATACGCGGCCGGGCGGCCGTCCAGCAGCGAGCGGTCGCGCAGCAGCGGTACGTACTCGGCGTCGCCGCCGCCCGGCTCACCGAGCGCGACGACCGCACCCGGCGCCATGCCCAGCAGTGCCGTCCGGTGCAGGTCGGCGGTGGCCGGGTCGCCCTGCGGACCGATCACCGCCACCTCGCGCGGGCCGTCCAGCGCCGCTTCGGCGACCGCCAGACCCCAGCCGATGAAGCGGGGCGCGCGCGAGCCGAGCGCCGTGACCACGCCCAGCGCCCGCTCGGCGGCCTCACGGTGGCGTGCACTGCCGGTGCAGCCGGCATACGTGAGGAGCGCTCCGGCGGCGGCCGTCCAGCCTGCGGGGGCGGCGTTGTCGGTCGGGTCCTGCGGCCGCCGGATCAGCACCTCGCCGTCGTCGGCGGTGTCGTACAACGTGCCGTCCTCGCCGGTGAAGTGGCGCAGCACCGTGTCGAGCAGCAGCCCCGCGAACTCGACCCAGACGCCCTCCCCGGTCACCGACGACAGCGCAAGGAAGCCCTCGGCGACGTCGGCGTAGTCCTCCAGCACTCCGGAGTGGCCGCCCGGGGTGCCGGCGAGCGAGGTGCGGGAGAGGCGGCCGCTGGGGTCCATGTGGACGCGGACCAGCAGATCCGCCGCGTCCAGGGCGGCCTCGACGAGGTCGGGGCGTTCGAAGTAGGCGCCGCATTCGGCGAGAGCCGCGATGACCAGGCCGTTCCAGGCGGTGACGATCTTGTCGTCGCGGCCGGGGCGCGGCCGCTCCTCACGGGCGGCCAGCAGCCGCCTCCTGATCGACTCGATGCGGGCACCTTCGTCCCGTCCGTCGTCCGTCACCTGCGGGCCGACGGCGTCCGGAGACGTGTCCGGTGGGACGTCCATCGCACTGCCCGTACCGTCTCCCTTCCCGGAGAGCTGGAGCACCGAGGCGCCCTCCTCGAATGTGCCCTCCTCCGTCACGCCGAAATGCGCGGCCGCCAGGCGAGCGTCCTCCGCGCCGAGGACCGCGCGCAACTGCTCGGGCGTCCAGACGTAATACGCACCCTCGACGTGCTTGCCGGTACCGGCCTCCTCCCCCTCGAACACGGGGCTGTCGGCGTCCAGCGCGGAGGCGAAACCGCCCTCCGCCGTGCGCAGTTCACGGACCATGAAGTCGGCCGTCTCCAGCGCCACCCGGCGGGCGAGCCCGGACCCGGTGGCCCGCCACAGATGCGCGTACACCCGGCACAGCAACGCGTTGTCGTAGAGCATCTTCTCGAAGTGCGGAACGGTCCATGTGCGGTCCACGGCGTAGCGGGCGAAGCCCCCGCCGAGCTGGTCGTAGATGCCGCCGCGGGCCATCGCCTCACAGGTGTCACGCGCCATCTGCAGCGCGCCCTCCGAGCCGGTGCGGGCGTGGTGGCGCAGCAGGAACTCCACCGCCATGGACGGCGGGAACTTCGGCGCGCCGCCGAATCCGCCGTGCGCGGCGTCGTACTCGCGGGTGAGGGCCAGCAGCGCGGCGTGCAGGTCCTCCTCGGCGGGCGGCCGGGGACCTGCGGCGCCCAGAGTCAGGGCGCGGGAGGACAGCTCACGGACGATTTTTCCGGCGACCTCCCCGACCTCGTCGCGACGATCGGCCCAGGCGGCCCTGACGCCCTCCAGGATCTGGCGGAAGGACGGCATACCGAGGCGCGGCTCGGGCGGGAAGTACGTGCCGAAGTAGAACGGCTCGGCCTCCGGGGTGAGAAAGACGGTCATGGGCCAGCCGCCCTGCCCGGTGGCGGCCTGCACCGCCTCCATGTAGACGGCATCGACGTCCGGCCGCTCCTCGCGGTCCACCTTCACGGGCACGAAGTGATCATTGAGATACGCGGCGACCTCGGCGTCCTCGAACGACTCGTGAGCCATCACATGACACCAATGGCACGAGGAGTAGCCGACGCTGAGCAACACCGGCTTATCGCGCCGCCGCGCCTCGTCGAAGGCTTCCCCGGTCCAGGGCCACCAGTCGACCGGGTTGTCGGCGTGCTGGAGGAGGTACGGAGATTGTGCATCGGCCAATCGGTTCGCCATGCCTCCAGCCTAGGCCCGCCCCTTCTTCGCGGTGCCGCCACAGCTCGGCTCAGAGGTCGTCGGGCAGAAGCCGGAAGGCGTCGTGTCCGGTCAGGGGCCGCATCATGCGGAAGTGCCGGTCGGTGGTGAACATGGCCGCCGTCTGGAAGGCCGCGGCAAGCGCAACGTTCATCGCGTCCGTCAGGCCCACGCCCTTGCCCCCCTCTGCGTCCTGGTATCCGCGCATGATCGCTATGGCCGTGTTCAGATGCGGGGCGGTGTTCGGGACCTCGAAGCGGCGGGCATCCGCCTGCCGGGCGATGAATTCCATTGCGGTTGTGGCTGCCCTGGCGCCCCTGCGCTCGCTGATCAAATAGTCCAGCTCCGCGAGGACCATCGGGGAGACGACCAGGTGGCCGATGCTCTCCAGCGCCTTGCGGTGCTCGAGGTGACGCGCTTCCTTCGGGGCGAGGAGGCGGTACAAGGCATTCGTATCTGCGATCGCGACCGGCTCAGTCATCGAGGCCGCCCATTCGTCGAAGCGTGTCCTCGATCTCGTCGTCAGTCAGGGCCGGAAGGTCCAGATCGGGCAGTTCGATCGGCCCCATGGGGTCGGTGCGGAAGGGGTATACCGGGGCGTGCTGCTGCCCGTACGGCTCGATACGCATTATCGGCTGGCCGTTCTTGGTGACGATGACGACCATGCCGCCCTCGACTCGCTCTGCGATCCTCGACGGCTGGTTCAGCTCACGCAGCGGCACCGTCACGGTTCCGGGTGTATCCGAGTCTCTGCTCATACTTGGACCGTACCACGCCGTACCACGGACGCAAGGTGTGGGCACTCACTACCCATGCTCGAACGACCTGGCGGACACGCTCGCAAGCCCAAAGGCCCGGAGTCGGACCCGAGTTATCCACAGGGCTGACGGAAATCTCGTAGAAGCGAAAGACTTGGCACACGGAACGATCGCTGCTGGAGGGGGAGGTCCATGCCGGGCTCACCGGCGGTCCTGCGGGACGGCCATCGGGCGGAAGCGGAGCGGCTGTTGGAGCGCGCCGTCGAGGAGGAGGTGCGCCGCTCGGGAGGGCGCACCGACGCGGCCGTACTGCTGGCGCGGGCGCGCGGCGCGCTGGATGAGATGGCGGCGAGCGCCGCCGAGGAGTACGGGGCGTACGTGCGCGCGGCGGACGAGTCTGCGGCGGCCCGGCGGCCGCTGGGCGAGCGGCTGTCGCGGGAGGCACTGGGCACGCCGGCCCTGGTGACGGCCGTCGCGGCGGTGGCGGCCTGCGCCGCCGACCTCGGGTTCGGCACCACGACGGACACGGCCTTGGGGGCGGGCGCCGTGGTGGCGGTCGCGGGGGCCGCGGCCGCGGTGCTGGGGCTCACGGCAGGTCACTGGCCGTCGGCGCACCGTCATGCGGCGCTGCGGAACCAGCCGGGCGGCCCGGAGCAGTTGAGACTCCAGTGGCTGACGGCGCTGGAGGTGCGGGGCATCCGGCCCTTCCTCGATCAGCAGCGGATGCTGGCCGCGGCGACGCGCCGCAGCGGGCGGACGACCGGGGCGGCCGGGTCCAGGGGCGCGAGCGGCTCCGCGGGCGGTTCGGGGACGGGTCCGCGGCTGCGGGGCGGGGACAAGAGTGCGGCGGCCCGCCGGCGGACCGTGCTGCAGCAGTCGTTCGGCCATCTGCCGGAAGCGGACGGCCCGTTCGTCGGGCGGCGGCCACAACTGCTGCAGGTCGCCCAGTGGGTGCACGCCTCCCGGGCGAGCACGGAGACGAAACCGACCGTCGTGGTGCTGCACGGGGCGCCGGGATCCGGTCGCACCACGCTGGCCGTGCGCGCCGCGCACCATCTGAAGGATCAGTTCCGCGGGGCGTGCGTGGTGGACCTGCGGGGCGACAGCCCCGGGGAGCCGCCGCTGTCGACCCGGGACGCGCTGCTGCATCTGCTGAACCGGCTCGGCGCGCCCCGCGAGCAGTTGTTGTTCCGGGAGCGGTCCACGTCGGAGCAGCAGCTCAAGCGGCTCAGCGAGCTGTATCACCAGCATCTGACCGGGCTGCCCGTCACGGTCGTCCTCGACGACGCGTCCGGCCCCGAGCAGGTGCGGGCGCTGCTGCCGGAGCGTTCGGACAGCCTGTTGCTCGTCACGGCACGGGGCCCGCTCGATCTGCCGCCGAACCTTCCGGCGCGGGTCCACCAGCTGCCCGTCGAGCCGCTGGCGGCGGCGGGGGCGGAGGAGCTTCTGCAGGGTGTCGCGGAGCAGTCGACGAGTCCTTACGACCTGGAGGCGGGCGACCGGATACGGGAGTTGTGCGGCGGGCTGCCGCTGGCCCTGCGCATCGCCGGGTCGTCGCTGGGGGCCCGCACACCGCATGGCCTCGCCGCCGACCTGGAAGGGGTCGCCCATGCCGACAGGCCAGGGGAATACGGCCCGATGGCTCCGGTCGAGCGTGCCCTGAATCTGCGCTACGCGGACCAGTCCGAGAGCGCCCGCAGGCTGCTGCGCCGGCTCTCGCTCGCGGGCCGCGCGAGCCTGGGTGCGGCGGCGGCTGCCGCGCTGCTGGCCACCGATGAGCAGGAGGCGGGCCGGCTGCTCGCGGCGCTGGCTCGGGCCGGGCTGATCGAACACGTCCGGGGCAGCCGGTACCGTCTGCACGACGTGGTGCGGGCTTTCGCGCAGTCCCGGCTGCTCGACGAGGAGGAGCCGGACGAGCGCTCGGCGGCGCAGGAGCGGTTGATCCGCAGCTATGCCGAGCTGGCGGACTCGGTGATCCGCCTGGTCGACGGGAAGACGTCGACCCGCGCGGACATGGTGTCCAAGAGTCCGGCCGGCTCGCACGGCTTCAGCTCGCTCGACGCCGCGCTGCGCTGGCTGGACGACGAGTCGAGCTTCATCACGGCCGAGCTGCGGCACGCGGAGGACGTGGACCAGTCGGCGGTGCTGCACCTGCTGGGCGCGCTGTGTGACTACTGCCTGCTGCGCGGTGACCTCTATCGACTGGGCGAGCTGAGCGAGCTGACGAAGGCCGCCGACCGTGGGCTGCTGGTGCGGTCGGTGCAGTGGCGCACGGGCGTCGCGGCCCGCCAGCTCGGCGAGCTGGACAAGGCCCGTACGACGCTGTCGTCGGTGGTGGACCTGTATGTCGAGGCGCAGCATCCGGCCGGTGCCGCCCGGGCGCTGCGTGATCTGGGCATCACCCTGCACCACCAGGGCCATCTGCCGGAGGCGGCGGCCAAGCTGCGCGAGGCGCTGCAGATGCAGGCCGGTGACGATCTGCGCGGGGACCGGGCCTGGACGCTGCACGCGCTGGGGGCGGTGGAGCGCGACCGGGGGCAGATAGCCGAGGCGCTGGAGCTGTTGCGGACTGCCCTGGAGCTGCACCGCGTCAGTGAGAGCCTGCACGGCCAGGCGTGGGCCCATTTCCAGCTCGGCCAGGTGTACTTGCGGATGGGCGAGGTGGCGGATGCGGAGGCCGAACTGCGCCAGGCGTTGGACCAGTACGGCAGCACGCGGGACGGGCGCGGCGAGGCATGGGCTCTGACGCAGCTGGCCCGGGCCCGGCTGGTGGACGGTGACCCGGCCGAGGCGGTCGATGAGCTGCAGCCGGCCCTGTCACGGCATCGGGACAACGAGGACGCGCGCGGTGAGGCCTGGACGCGGTACTACCTGGGCCAGGCGCTGGAGGAGCGCAGTGAGCACGATGCGGCGGTGCGTGAACTGGAGCGGTCCCGCACGATGTTCAGCCGGATGCGGGACGTGTACGGGCTGGCCTGCGCCCGGCACCACTCCGCTCGGGTCACCCGCGACCAGCGGGCGGCCCGGACCGGGTCGTTGCGCAACAGCGGCTTCGCACGTCAGTTGCTGCAGGACGCCCGGCAGGACTTCCACCGGGTGGGCGTGGCGCACGGCGAGGCGTGGTCCTGCATAGAACTGGCGGTGATCGACGCGGGGAACGGCCGGGCCGTTCAGGCGCTGGAGCTGTGCGACGAAGCGGTGCGTCTGTTCACCTCGTACGGCGACCGGCGCGGGGAGGACTGGGCGCGCTTCCTTCGCTGCACGCTGCTGCCGTTCGCGTCGCCGGGTGGTTCGGTCGTCGGGACGGCGGTTGCTCAGGAGGAGCTGGCCGAGCTGCTGCGGGAGTCACATGATTCGCGGGACGGGAAGCTGGAGGACTGCGCGGAGGCATACGTGCTGATACTCGAGCGCGGCGTCGAGCCGGAGACCGGCTGGCAGGCGTGGCACCTCGGCATGACGCCCACCCGCCACTCCCGTGAGGTGATGGGGGTGGAGGTCCCCGCCTCCCACTAGGGGTCGCGCCGCATGCCGCCGGGCCGCCGCGCGACCGGGCGGCCGGGCGGCGCGGTGGACCGGCGGGTCAGTCGCGCTTCGGCTCGGTCGACTCGGCCGGAGCCTCGTCGAAGTCGATCTTCTTGAACTGCTTGTTCATGTTCTTCATCAGCAGCCAGACCGCCCCGCCGATCAGCGCGAAGACGATGAAGCCGAGGACGCCGGGCGTCACCTTGTTTTTGTCCAGCTCCTTGGCGAGAGGGACGAGCTGCGTCAAGGCGAGAGCGGTGGTCGGAAACGTCATGGGCTCAATTCTCGCGGATGCCCGCGAAGAGGTCGTCCTCGGGGAGGGATGTATCCACGAGCGACTTCACGAGCTCGTACTCCTCCGTCGGCCAGACCTCCTGCTGGATCTCCATCGGGACCCGGAACCAGCCGCCGTCGGGGTCGATCTGCGTGGCGTGGGCGAGCAGCGCCTTGTCGCGGATGGGATAGAACTCGGCGCACGGGACGTGCGTCGTCAGGGTGCGCTCGGTGCGCTGGAACTCCTTCCAGCGCTCCAGCCACTCCGCGTACGGGGACTCCATGCCCCGGGCCAGCAGCGCATCGTGGAGCGCCTGGGTGCGCGGCCGGTTGAAGCCCTGGTTGTAGTAGAGCTTCAGCGGCTGCCAGGGCTCCCCCGCCTCCGGATACTTCTCCGGGTCGCCGGCGGCGTCGAAGGCGACCATGGAGATCTTGTGGGTCATGATGTGGTCGGGGTGCGGGTATCCGCCGTTCTCGTCGTACGTGGTGATCACGTGCGGCCTGAACTCGCGGATCAGCTTCACCAGCGTGCCCGCCGCCTCGTCGATGTCCTGGAGTGCGAAGCACCCCTCGGGCAGCGGTGGCAGCGGATCGCCCTCCGGCAGACCGGAGTCGACATAGCCCAGCCAGGACTGCTTGACGCCCAGGATCTGGCGGGCCTCGTCCATCTCCTTGGCACGCACCTCGTGAATGTGCGCCTCGATATACGGATCGCCCTGCAGCTTGGGGTTGAGGATGGAGCCGCGCTCTCCCCCCGTGCAGGTGGCGACCAGCACGTCCACGCCGTCGGACACGTACTTGGCCATGGTCGCCGCGCCCTTGCTCGACTCGTCGTCGGGGTGGGCGTGGACGGCCATCAATCGAAGTTGCTCGGTCTCGCTCAAGGCTCGATCCTCAGGTCCTCATTCGCTGGAGATTCTCCGACGTCACTGCAAGCGGCCCCCTGTCCCCTTGGGAGAGGGTGCCTTCTATAGTGACCGAATCGAGGGGCCGTACATTCCACGGTCCGCATCGCGGGAGGAACGAGCATGACGGCCACGGGCGAGGGGCTACCCGCCGACCGCTACGGCCGTTCCTCCGCTGGCCTTCGGCATGGGGGATCCCAAGCCCGCGCCGACCGCACGCTGAAGATCGTCGGGGCGGTCCTGGGTGCCGGCCTGCTGGCAGTCGTGGCCTGGTCGGGTGTGTCGTACATCTCGGGCCAGAAGGTCAGCGGCGAGCTGATCAAGTTCAAGGTGGTCTCGGACACGGCGGTCGAAGCGCATCTGGAGGTCCGTAAGGACGCGGACACGGCCGGGGTGTGCACGCTGCGCGCACAGGCCGAGGACGGCGGCGAGGTGGGCCGGAAGGACATCCGGTTCGACGAGCGCGAGGGCCGGGTGGACAAGGTCGCGACGGTGGTTACCACCCGGCGCGCCACGGCGGTGGAGCTGATCGGTTGCACATCGGCGACTTCGGGTTGACACCTCGCGTCGCCCCCCGCTGACACACCCCCCGACACGCGCCTGACCTGCGTTGACGCGATCCTTACGGTTTCCGTCCTCCCCCTTCCCCAGCGGAATTGTTAGGCTCGTGGTTTCGCCCACCGGTGAAGGCGCAATCTTCCGGATAGGGCGATGCTTTGTATTTCCCAGCACCGACGAGGAGCACCTGTGACCCAGACCAGCGAGAACGTCACCTGGCTCACCCAGGAGGCGTACGACCAGCTCAAGGCCGAGCTGGATTACCTGTCGGGTCCCGCACGTACCGAGATCGCCAAGAAGATCGAGGCGGCCCGGGAAGAGGGTGACCTGCGGGAGAACGGCGGGTACCACGCCGCCAAGGAAGAACAGGGCAAGCAGGAGCTTCGCGTGCGCCAGCTGACCCAGCTGCTGCAGCACGCCAAGGTCGGCGAGGCCCCCGCAGACACCGGTGTGGTGGCCCCCGGCATGGTCGTGACCATCGCCTTCGACGGCGATCCGGACGACACCCTGACCTTCCTGCTGGCCTCCCGCGAGTACGCGAGCTCGGATATCGAGACCTACTCCCCCCAGTCGCCGCTGGGCAGCGGTGTGCTCGACAAGAAGGCGGGCGAGTACGCGGAGTACGAGCTGCCGAACGGCCGTACGGCCTCGGTGAAGATCCTCGAGGCCAAGCCCTACCAGGGCTGAGGGAACGCGATGGAGCCCCCGGCCGGGATGGCCGGGGGCTCAGCTGTGGTCCGACACTGCCAGAAGCAGTCCGAGTCAGCCGGCGGCTGAGCGGTACTTGCGCACCGCCAGGGTCCGGAAGATCACGATGATCAGCACCGACCAGAGGACCGACGCCAGCGCCGGGTGCTGCATGGGCCAGGCGTCGGGCACCGGGTAGGTCGACGGGAGGTTGCCGAACAGCTCGCGGCAGGCCTGCACCGTGGCGCTGAACGGGTTCCACTCGGCGATGTGCCGCAGGACGGTGGGCATGTTGTCGGCCGGCACGAAGGCGTTCGAGATGAACGTCAGTGGGAACAGCCAGATCAGCCCGCCCGATGTGGCCGCCTCCGGGCTCCGTACGGACAGGCCGATGAGCGCGCCGATCCAGGAGAAGGCGTATCCCAGCAGAAGCAGCAGCCCGAAGCCGGCCAGCGCCTTGAAGATGCCCTCATGGATCCGCCAGCCGACGATCACCGCGACGACGGCGAGCACGACGACGGTCAGCGCCGTCTGCACGAGGTCGGCGAGCGTCCGGCCGGTGAGGACCGCGCCCCGCGCCATCGGCAGGGAACGGAAGCGGTCGACGAGGCCCTTGTGCATGTCCTCCGCGATGCCCGCGCCCGCTCCCGCCGTGGCGAAGGTGACGGTCTGGGCGAAGATGCCCGCCATCAAGAACTGGCGGTAGGCCTCGGGGTCGAGACCGGCTCCCGGGACGTTGATCGAGCCGCCGAAGACGTAGCTGAACAGCACCACGAACATGATCGGCTGGATCAGCCCGAAGATGACCACTTCAGGGATCCGCAGCATCCGGATCAGGTTGCGCTTGGCGATGACCAGCGAGTCGTGGACCGACTGGACGAGGCCGCCGTGCGGCTGCGGTGCGGCGGCTCTGGGAGCCGCCTCGGTGACGGCACTCACTTGACGGCCTCCTGGGACGTGGTGTTCGTCTTGCTCTTGGTCCTGCCGACCGGCTTCCCGGCCGTGGGGACGTCCTCGGACGACTCTCCGTCCGCCGCCTCCGCGGCGTGTCCGGTGAGCGAGATGAAGACGTCGTCCAGGGTCGGCCGCCGCAGGCCGATGTCGTCGATCTCGATGCCGCGGGTGTCCAGCTCGCGGATGACCTCGGCGAGCAGCTTGGCGCCTCCGATGACGGGGACGGTGACCTTGCGGGTGTGCGGCTCGACGCTGGTCTCGCCCTTGCCGAAGCCGCGCAGGATCTCGGTGGTGTCCGACAGATGCTCGGGGTCGTGCACGACCACCTCGACGCGCTCGCCGCCCGTCTGGGACTTGAGCTGGTCGGAGGTGCCGCGGGCGATCACCCGGCCGTGGTCGATCACGCAGATGTCGTCGGCGAGGCGGTCCGCCTCTTCCAGGTACTGCGTGGTCAGCAGCAGCGTCGTGCCGCCGGCGACCAGCTCCTCAATGACCTCCCAGAGCGCCTGACGGTTCCGTGGGTCGAGGCCGGTGGTCGGCTCGTCCATGAACATCACCGGCGGGCTGACGACCAGCGCGGCCGCGAGGTCGAGTCGGCGGCGCATGCCGCCGGAGTACGTCTTCGCCGTACGGTCGGCGGCGTCGGAGAGGTTGAACCGCTCCAGCAGCTCGTCGGCGCGGACCTGCGCCTCGCGCGCCCGCATCTGGTAGAGCTGGCCGACCATCCGGAGGTTCTCACGTCCCGTGAGGTATTCGTCGACGGCGGCGAACTGCCCCGAGAGACCGATGGAACGGCGGACTTCGTTGGGTTGTCTGAGGACGTCGAGGCCCGCGACGACCGCCTTGCCGCTGTCGGGCTGCAGCAGCGTGGTGAGCACCCGGACCGCCGTGGTCTTGCCGGCGCCGTTCGGGCCGAGCAGTCCCAGTACGGTCCCTTCGGGCACGTCGAGGTCGACGCCGTCCAGAGCCCTCACGTCGCCGAAGGTCTTCACCAGACCTTCGGCGTAAATGGCGCCTGGCATTGAATTTCTCCCCGTGTGATGGGTGGTATGTCCCGCATTGAGCGCGGGATGAAGCCATGCCTGCGACTGTATCGCAGACGCGATACATCGCGATAGCCTTTCGCGTACGAAAGTGCCCTACGTGCTCACGGCCGCTTTACGACATGACCGTGTAGCCCGCCTCGCGCAACGCCCTCCCCACCTCGGCGCAGTGCTCCGGCCCCTTCGTCTCCAGGTGCAGCTCCACCTCCGCCTCCGTGAGCCCGAGCCGCGGATCGGTCCGTACGTGACTCACGTCCAGGACGTTAGCGTCGACCACTGACAACACCCCGAGAAGCGTCGCCAGAGCGCCGGGCCGGTCCGTCAGCCGCAGGCGCAGTGACAGATATCGCCCGGCCGCCGCCATGCCGTGCCGCAGGACCCGCTGCATCAGCAGCGGGTCGACGTTTCCGCCCGACAGCACCGCCACCACCGGCCCTTCGAAGGCCTCCGGCCGCGAGATCAGAGCCGCCACCGGGCTCGCACCCGCCGGCTCGACAACAAGCTTCGCCCGCTCCAGGCACAGCAGCAGCGCGCTGGAGAGTTCGTCCTCGGAGACCGTACGGACCTCGTCCACGAGATCGCCAATGATTTTGAAGGGCACCTCACCCGGTCGCCCCACCTTGATGCCGTCGGCCATCGTCGCCACGGACGCCAGCGACACCGGGTGCCCGGCCGCCAGAGAGGGCGGATACGCGGCGGCACCCTCCGCCTGGACACCGATCACCTTCACATCCGGGCGCAACGACTTGACCGCCACCGCGATCCCGGCCGCCAGCCCGCCGCCGCCGATGCCGACGACGATCGTCCGGACCTCCGGGCACTGCGCCAGGATCTCCAGCCCGACCGTGCCCTGCCCCGCCACCACGTCCGGGTGGTCGAAGGGATGGATGAAGATCGCACCGGTCTCGCGGGCGTAGTCCTGGGCGGCGCGCAGCGTCTCGTCCACGACCTGCCCGTGCATCCGGACCTCGGCGCCGTAGTCCCGGGTCGCCGCGACCTTGGGCAGCGGAGCGCCCGCCGGCATGAAGACCGTCGACCGCACACCGAGCAGAGAGGCGGCGAGCGCGACGCCCTGCGCGTGGTTGCCGGCACTGGCCGCGACCACACCCGCGGCGCGCTGCTCGGTGCTCAGCCCGGCGATGCGCACATACGCGCCGCGGACCTTGAAGGAGCCGGTGCGCTGGAGGTTCTCGCACTTGAAATGGACCGGCGCGCCGACCAGTCCGGTCAGGTGACGACTCCCCTCCATCGCGGTCATCCGGGCGACCCCGGAGAGCATCTTGTGCGCCGCGCGCACCTCGTCGACGGTGATCTCGGACCGGGGAGGGGACGTCGGGCCGCCGGCGTCGCCATGAGTTGCAGCCATGGGCCAAGTCTCGCAGTTCCCACCCGGCACAGCGGTCCGGCCGGGCGGGTGGTCCAGGGAGTTCATGGGATTGTCCGGGGCACGTACGGCCACGTCCCCGGCCGCGTACCCTGTGCGCATCCGTAGCCCATCCTCATCCCCACGAAGTGAGCCCAGGCCCATGCCCACGACTTCGGACATGACGACCGCTCCCCCGCCCACCGCCCGGGAGGGGGTCCCGGACAGCGGCCTTCTCGACGACCTCCAGCACGAGGTGGCCGTCTTCGCCCGCCGCGCGGAGCAGACCCGGCTCGGCGGCGTCGGAGCGGTCCGCAACTCCATGGACCGGGCCGCGTATCTCCTCCTCAACCGCCTCGACCGGGAAGGCCCGATGGGCGTCAAGGCGCTCGCCGCCGGAATGGGCATCGACTCCTCGACGGTCACCCGGCAGGTCGCCCCGCTCGTCGACACCGGCCTGGTCAAGCGCACATCGCACCCCGAGGACGGGCGAGCCGTCGTGCTGCAGCTCTCGCCGCGCGGGAAGGCTCGCCTGGAGGAGGTGCGCTCCTCGCGGCGCCAGCTGATGTCGCTGCTGACCGAGAACTGGGCGGAGGAGGAGCGTGAGGTCTTCTGCACGCTGCTGACCCGCTTCAACCAGGCGCTGTCCGCGCGGATGGCGACGACGGCCGCCCCGGAGGACGCGCCGGCTTCCTGACCCCTGAAGGCGACGGCGCCCCCGGCGCGCGGCCCGCCCCCACAAAAACCCCTCTCGACCGGCCACGCCCCAGGTGAGGCCTCTTGACCGCGCGCCGCACCTGCCGTCCTATGGAGGATCAGGAGGCGCGGTGCGGAAGCGGCGAGCGGAACAGGATCGCCGCCGGGCCCGGGAGTTCGAGGCGTTCGTGGCGGGCGCGGCCGGCCGGCTGCTGCATGCCGCCACACTGCTGACCGGCGAACCGGAAACGGCCGAGCGCCTGCTGACCGCCGCCCTGGCCCGTACGTACGCGAGCTGGGACCGACTGCACGGCGAGGACCCGTACGACCGTACGCGCCAGGAGCTCGCCGCCCGCTTCGCCCGCACCGCGTGGCGCCGCCGCCGGCCGGTTCCGGGGTTCTCCCGGGCTGCGGCCGGCCGAGGACTGCTCGGGCGACTCACCTCTCAGGAGCGCTTGGTGCTGGTGCTGCGCCTCTACGAGGGTGTGGCCGAGGAGCAGGCCGCGGCGCAGCTCGGCCTCCCGGTCGAACGGGTCCGCGCGATCTGCTTGCGCGCGGTCACCGCCATGCGCAGCGCGCCCCCGCCGCAGACCGGGAACGACCGGGCGGCTCAGGGGGCGCGCAGGCGGCGCGGGCCGCTCTCGCGGCGCGGGGCGAGGCCGCGCAGCGATCCCGGCTCCTCCGCCCACGGTTCCGCTGCCGCCGGCTCCTCCGCCCCTGGCCGTCCTGCCCCCGGCTCCACGGCGCCGGACTCCGCTGCCCAAGGCCCGGCTTCCGGCGCCGCTGCCGACTCCCCGCACCCCCCTGCCGCGGGCGGAGCCGCGCCGGAAGTCGCGACGCCATGAGCCGCATGAGCCTTCCCGACCGCAAGGCGGACGAGGTCCGGCGCATGCTGGACGGCACCCATCCCGTAGTCCCGCCGGATCTGGCCGCCCGAGCGGCCGAGCTCGGGCGGCGGATCCTCGTCCGCCGACGGGCCGTACGGGCCGTCGGCTGGGCACTGCTCCTCGTCGCCGCGGTGGCCTTCACGATCTGGGCGGCGGCCGTCGAGCCCTGGGTCGTACCACCGTCCGAGACCACACCACCGCTCGAAGGCTGGTAGCCGCGGGCGCCCGACCCCGGCAAGACCGGCATCCCGCCGAGGGCCGGGCCGGCCTCGCCCGCAGCTCAGCCCAGAGCTCGGGTGAGGTCCGCGAGCAGGTCGTCGATCGCCTCGATGCCGACGGACAGTCGCACCAGGTCCGCGGGAACCTCCAGCGCCGAACCCGCCACCGAGGCGTGCGTCATCCGTCCCGGGTGCTCGATCAGCGACTCCACGCCGCCCAGCGACTCCCCCAGCGTGAACAGCTCGGCCCGGTTGCACACGTCGACCGCCGCCTGCTCACCGCCCGCGACCCGGAACGACACCATGCCGCCGAAGGCCCGCATCTGCTTCGCCGCGGTCTCGTGCCCCTCGTGCCCCGGCAGCCCCGGGTAGTAGACATGGGTCACCTTCGGGTGGGCGACGAGGAGTTCGGCGACGCGCGTGGCATTGGCGCTGTGCCGGTCCATACGGACCGCGAGGGTCTTGATGCCGCGCAGGGTCAGCCAGGAGTCGAAGGGTCCGGCGATCGCACCCATCGCGTTCTGGTGGTAGGCGAGTTCATCGCCGAGGGCAGCGTCGTTCACCACCAGCGCGCCGCCGACGACGTCCGAGTGCCCGCCCATGTACTTGGTGGTGGAGTGCACCACGATGTCCGCGCCGAGCGCGAGCGGCTGCTGGAGGTACGGGCTGGCGAAGGTGTTGTCGACCACGAGCCGGGCCCCGGCTGCCCGCGCCACGTCCGCGATCAGCGCGATGTCGGTGATGCCGAGCAGCGGATTGCTGGGCGTCTCCACCCAGATGACCTTCGTACGGGGCGTGAGCGCGGCACGTACCGCTGCCGGGTCGGAGGTGTCGGCGACCGACCAGTCGACGCCCCAGCGCTCGACGACCTTGGCGAAGAGGCGGAAGGTTCCGCCGTAGGCGTCGTTCGGGATGACGACGTGGTCGCCGGGCACCAGCAGCGCGCGCAGCAGGCAGTCCTCGGCCGCCAGTCCCGAGGCGAAGGCGAGTCCGCGCCGCCCGCCCTCCAGCGCCGCGAGGTTCTGCTCCAGCGCGGTACGGGTCGGGTTGGCGGAGCGGCTGTACTCGTAGCCGCCGCGCAGGCCGCCGACCCCGTCCTGCTTGTAGGTGGACACCTGGTAGATCGGCGGCACCACGGCGCCGGTCAGCGGGTCCGCCGCCTGCCCCGCATGGATCGCGCGGGTCTCGAAGTTCCGGTGCGCGTGCTGCTGCTGATGCTGGTCGCTCATGAGGCCCGAGCGTAATGCGCGACACTGGTATGCGCCCGCCGCCCCGGGAAATGGGCGACGACCCGACACACACAGGACACGTGGACACCTCATGGAGATTCTGATCATCCTGCTCGGCCTGACCATGATCAGCGGGCTCCTCGTGGTGCCCGCGCTGCTGCGCATGCGCGGCGGGCGGCAGGCGCTGCGCGGCCACGGCAGCGCGCTCGACCCGGGAGGGTACGGCTTCGCGCACCCCGATCGGCTCGACGTACGACTGCCGGGCCCCGACCCCGAACTCGCCGACGTTCTGGACGAGATCCGGCGCACTCAGGACTGGCGACCGGCCGCCCAGCTGCTGGCCACGACGGCCGGCGCCGCCGACTGGGAGCTGCGCTGGCAGCGCGTACAGACGCTGGCCGGTGCCGCCACCGTCGAGGCGGCGCAGGCGGCACCGGGCGAGGGCGGCAGCTGGCTGCGGACCTGGCGCGTGGAGGCTCCGAAGGAGGCGGGCGGCGCAGTGGTACACGCGGAGTTCCTGGTGCGGCAGGCGCGCCAGTCGTCGGGCGGACCCGGGTCGGACGAGTACCGGATCATCCTGGAGGAGGCACGATCGGCGTGCGCCGAGGCCGCGCTTCTCGCGCCGGGCGACCCCACGCCGTACATCGTCGAGCTGGCGGTGGCGCGGGGCCTCGGCTACCGGGAGGCGGACTTCGAGGAGCTGTGGAGCACGGTCACCGCCCGTGCGCCGCACCACATGGGGGCGCACATGGCCGCCCTGCACTACTGGTGCGAGAAGTGGCACGGCTCCAAGGAGAAGGCCGACGCGTTCGCCCAGCGCGCGGCGGGCTCGGCACCGGAAGAGAGCCTGCTGCCTGCACTGCCACTGTTCGCGGTCTTCGAGCACCTGCCCGAGGTGAACGTGGTCCGCGGTCTGTACGAGAGCGAGGTCGTGTCCCGCGCGATCCAGGGCGCCCTCTACGCGACCCGCTCGGTCCCGGCCGATCATCCGGTGCTGCCGCACGTACGGCATCTGCTGCTGTGGTTCCTGGTCCGCGCGGAGCGCTACGCCGAGGCGATGGAGCAGCTGCGGCACGTCGACGGGCACGTGGGCGCGGTCCCGTGGTCGTACGGGGCGGATCCGGCGGTGGAGTACACGGCGTACCGCGCGATGGCGGTCGCCGGCTGGGAGCGGGGCGGCGGCAGCCCGGCGACGATGCCGCACTGAGGCGGGCCGCGGGCCGCGGCGCGCCGCCGGGGCGGCGCCGCGGCCGTTCCGGGTGTCCGGTGCCGGGGGCCGGGGCCGGAATTCCACGGCGCGCCCGTGCGTTCTCCCACCGGACGCACCACGCCGAGGAGCCCCAGCATGTTCCTGAACCGCCCGAAGACACATCTGCCGATCGCCGACGAGGCCCTGCGCGGCCGTCCCGAGCCGGAATTCACGGTCCCGGAGCGCCACACGGTCCTCGGCAACCCCCTGCTGGGCCCGTACCCGGAGGGTCTGGAGATCGCGGACTTCGGGCTCGGCTGCTTCTGGGGCGCCGAGCGGAAGTTCTGGCAGACCCCGGGCGTATGGACCACTCTGGTCGGCTACCAAGGCGGGCACACGCCGAACCCGACGTATGAAGAGGTGTGCAGCGGTCTCACGGCCCACACGGAGGCGGTGCGCGTCGTCTTCGACCCCTCGGTCGTCTCGTACGCCGCCCTCCTCAAGCTCTTCTGGGAGTCCCACGACCCCACCCAGGGCTTCCGCCAGGGCAACGACATCGGCACCCAGTACCGCTCGGCGATCTACACACACTCGGCGGACCAGCAGTCGGCGGCCGAGGCCTCCCGCGACGCGTACCAGCCGACCCTGACGAAGGCGGCCTACGGCCCGATCACCACGGAAATCCTCCCCGCCGACGGCCGCCCCTTCTACCCTGCAGAGCCGTACCACCAGCAGTACTTGGACAAGAACCCCAACGGCTACTGCGGCATCGGCGGCACGGGCGTGTCCTGCCCAATCGGCGTGGTCGAGGCGGACGACTGATGCTACCCAACCAACAGGACCGAGCCCCCGGCCAGCCTCACGGCTGTGCACGGGGGCTTGTTCGTTGGGGGTGGGACTTTCCTGTTCTGGAAAGGATCAGTTCTTGACCCCGACATGATCGCATCGGGAGCATCGATCCCGAGAGGCGTATGCCGATGCGAGGGAGCAAGGATGCTGCGGAAGCTGTCAGGCGACCCGGACTGCAAGAACGGCACGTGCCCGACCCTGTGGGGCACCGACGACAGCAAGAACTACGTGGTGCAGGGCTGGGTGATCACCGACCCTGAGCAGCTGGCACAGCTCGACCTTCCCGAGAGTGAGACGGCCGTCATGGTTCCGGCCGCAGTACTTGAGGAGTACTTCAGTGCTCGACGGTGAGGAATTCGGCCGTCTCTTCGAGACCTTCGAGCGGACCGCCTTCCGACTGGAAACCCTCGCCGTGTACGACGTGGAAGAGGAACGGGGAGAGATCGCGCGGTTCCTCGCGGGTGAGGACATGGGCCCGGAGTGGGACGACAACCCATGGGTCCGCTCGATGACCGACAAGGGCAAGAGTGTGTCACGCGTTCACATCCTGCGCTCTCCCCTGACCGACTACCTGCGTTACGAACTGTCGGCCTATCCCGGCAACATCAAGGCCGGGGAGTCCATCGGGATCATCGACCTCGCCAAGCAGGAAGTGACCGGCCTGCCCGATCACGACTTCTGGCTCTTCGATGACCGCGACGTCTACCGCATGTACTACACCCCCGAGGGCAAATTCCTCGGCGGTGAGATCCTGCCTGCCGACCGACTGACGGAGTACCAGGGTTACCGCGATCTGGCGCTCACCCACGCTGTGCCGTTCGCGGCCTACTGGGAGCGGCACCACTGACCACGAACTCAATCGGGAGAGCCCTGCGGGCATTGCGGGAAGCATCGGGGCTGACCGGTGACGCCGTGGCCCGCAGGGCTTCAATGTCTGCCGGGAAGCTCTCGAAGATCGAAAACGGTCGGACGCTGCCCACCGTGCAGGACGTCGACCTGATCCTGTCCGCGCTCGGCGTCCCGGAGGAAGTGAAGGAACAGTTCCTCGCCACTGCCCGAGCCGAGGTCACCGAGGCCACAGCTTGGCGCCTGCTACGCCGTATGGGCCCGTGGAAGCACCAGAACACCATCAAGGCCATCGAGGCCAACACGGCCGTTCTCAGGCTGTTTCAGGGACAACTCATCCCCGGACTCCTCCAGACCCCGGAGTACGCCACGGCGGTGTTCTCCCTGCCGCCCGCGCTCCCGGACGAGACTAGGGCCCGGACGGTGGCGGCGCGGCTGGAGCGTCAGGCGACGCTCTACGAAGACGGCCGGTCGTTCCACTTCGTGATCTGTGAGCACGTCCTGCGGTGGCTGATCTGCGAGCCAGCCGTGATGGCCGTCCAACTCGACCGGCTCGTGTCCCTGTCCCGACTCCCCAACGTGACCATTGGAGTCGTACCGCTGGCCGGTCGGATGCCGGACTTTCCCATGACGTGCTTCAGCGTCCACGATGACCGGCTGGTGATCGTCGAGACGTTCCATTCGGAGATCACGACACGGGACCCCAGGGACATGCAGACGTACGTCGAAACATTCGAGCGATTCGTCGTCGTGGCGCTCTACGACGAGGACATGCGCGCTTTCGTCGAGAGCATCCGGGACGGGTTCTTGCCTCAACGGGAAAGGAACTAGGGCTGCTTGGCCAGAGCCCCAAGGATGGATCTGTAACGAGATCCAAGCCGGGGAGTAGTCATGCCAGCGACCGTCACCACGCAGTCAGGACCCGTGCATCTGTCACTTCCTCTCGAACCTCCGGTACCCGCCAAGGGATGCGGCGTATGCGCCGCGTTGGTCAAGCAACGGGAGGAAGCGCGGGCCAGAGGCGACTACTCGGCCGAGTCGGATTGCAACGTGGAGATTGCCAATCACTCGCGGGGGCACTGACGTAAATGGACATGCAGACGTGGCGAGCCGCCCGCACAAAGGCTGTTGACGGGGCGGAGGCAGTCCGGGCGGCGCTGGCCGCTCTCGGCCTTCCTGAGAGCGTCTGGGGCAGCGTGCGCCCCATGGTCACCCACAAGGGCGTGCCGTACGTCCACATCGGCATGGTCCGCGCGGAGGTGGCCGAGCAGATCGCGGAGGCCATGAGAACTCCGGTGCGCTGAGGGACGGCGAGCAACACACCTCAGCGCACCGGTCGCAAGGCACCTGTGGCCCGCGCCCATGACTGACCCCTGTCAGCCTCCCCGTGGCTGGCGGGGGCTCAGTGACGCCGATCAGTGGGGCGGCGAGAGCCCGGCGAGCCCGGGCAGTAGGGGCGCATGGCGGTCGCGGGGCGGGCCAGCCGCCTGGCGGGACGCAGGGGCGGCCTTCGCCAGGACCGCCTCGAGCTGGGCGCCGAGTGGTGCGTGAGAGGTTCGCGCGTATCGTGGAATTGCGGACGCACGTATGGCCGTTCCAGTCCCAACATCGCGAGATGCCTGCCCCCCATCTGGGGGCAGCGGGCGGGCGCTGGTCTCCCCCGATGGCAGCGGCCACCGCAACTCATCCCTTCTCCGTCGGGTCCTTTCCGCACGGTGGACGCTGGAATACCTCTGGGTAGCGGCAGGAGAAGAGCAATGGACGGCTACCTGCACATGGCATACGACTTCCCGGTGCTCGGCGCCTTCTGGACCGTCATGTGGATCTTCCTTTGGGTCCTCTGGCTGATCCTGCTGTTCCGGGTCATCGCCGACATCTTCCGCAGTCACGATCTGGGCGGGTGGGCCAAGGCCGGCTGGCTCCTGTTCGTGCCGTCGTGCCGTTCCTCGGCGTTCTCACGTACGTCATCGCGCGCGGTGCGGACATGGGTAAACGCGAGATTCGGCAGGCCCAGGAGCAGCAGGCGGCGTTCAACGCGTACGTCCGCGAAACCGCAGCCGGTCCCGAGGCCACGAGCAGGGCGGACGAGCTCGCCAAGCTGTCCGAGCTGAAGGCGCGAGGCGAGCTTTCGGAGTCCGAATTCCAGCAGGCCAAAGAGAAGATCCTGCGCTGACCCCGGCCGCGGGGCGCTGAGCGACTGCCATGGATGGACTTCAGATCCTTCCGCTCGCCATCACGATGATGGTCGGGCCCCAGATCATGTCGGCGATCATCTTCGTGACGGCGCCGAGAGCGGTGCGCGTATCGCTGGGGTTCCTGGCAGGAGTGGCCATCGCGACGACGGCGGGAGTCGCGATCATGCTCGGTATCGCCACGTTGCTGGGAAGCGCCGTGGATTTCGGCAACTCGTCCGACAAAGGTTCCGCGGGCAAGGTCGTTCAGTACCTGCTCGTCGGTCTGCTGGCGGCCGCGGCCCTGAAGAACTGGCTGGGGCGAGAGACGATCGAGCCGCCGAACTGGCTGGGAACGCTCATGTCGGCGGACCCGAAGCGGGCCTTCACGATCGGGCTGATGGTCATCCTGCTGATGCCGTCCGACCTCGTGGTCATGCTGACCGTCGGCGTCAACCTGGAACACAGCGGAGCAGCCTTCGCCGAAGCGCTGCCGTTCATCGCGCTCACCGTCCTGGTCGCGGCACTGCCGCTGCTCATATGGCTGCTGTTCGGCCAGCGGGCCGAAGCTGCCATGCCGAGGGTCCGGGACTGGATGAACACTCACAGCTGGCTGGTCAACATCATCGTGTGCGTGATCTTCATCGTCATCATCCTCTTCTGAACCGAATCGAGGAAATGCCATGACACAGACAGCAAACCGAGGCCAGTACGTGGCGCCCCGCCCTCTTGCCGGTGGGCTGGTGGTCTTCGCCGCCGTGATGCTGATCATCGGCGGCATCCTCAACGTGTTCCGGGGCATCATGGGCATAGCCGAAGACGACATCTTCGTCACCACGCCGAACTACGTCTTCGAGTACGACGTGACCGGGTGGGGCTGGATCCATCTGATCCTCGGAGCGCTGGCCGTCCTCGCGGGATTCAGCCTCTTCAAGGCCACAGTCTGGGCCCGCATCGCGGGCGTGGGCCTGGCGGGACTGCTGCTGATTTCGAGCTTCCTGTCCCTGCCGTACTACCCGATCTGGTCGGTCGTCCTGATCGCCCTGTACGGCTTCATCATCTGGGCGCTGTGCGTGGTGAGGCGGGAAGACGTCACCTGACCGTCAGCGGTCTCACGGAGGAGGTTGCCCCAACGAACGCGGCGCGGGCGCCGTGGCAGGCAGCGCGCGTATGGGCCCCCCTGCCCCCCGCCTGGCTCCGAGCAGGCCAACGAGGCTCAAATGCCGGGGTTTCAACGGCGGAGTTCGCCTTCCAGTAGGCCCATGGTGAACATGTCGTACCACTGGCCGTCGCGTCGGAAGACCTGACGCAGCCTGCCTTCGTCGACGAAGCCGACCTTCTGGTAGACGCGGTGAGCGGCGTGGTTCTCGATGACGACGGTCAGCGTGATCTTGTGGAGGCGCATCTTCTCGAAGCCGTAGCGGCAGATCGTCCGCATGGCGTCGGTGGCGTAGCCGCGTCCCCAGTACTCCTTCTCACCGAGATAGATGTCGAGCTCGGCGCATCCGGTCTCCGGCTCGGCGTCACGCAACCGGACCAGGCCGATGAGCTGTGCGTCAGCGAGCACCTCGACCCCGTAGAGCACGTCGTCGTACGCATTGCGCGGCCGTTCCTCCAACCGCTTCCTGACCTGGGCCAGCGGCTGGGCGTAGCCGTCGCTCATCCAGCGCATGACGTCGGGGTCGTGGTTCCACCGCCACAGCGCCTCGGCGTCCGACGGCTCCATCGGCCGCAGCTTCACCAGGTCTCCGAGCACCATGTCGGCCAGCCCTTCGGGTGCTTCATGATCAGCGTTCGCGAACCAGCCAGTGGTAGCACGGGCCTGATTTCGCGCTCAATCCAATAAGCGGCACTGCCCGCCTGCGCCCCGGCGCGACGCATCGGGCCGACGCGACCGTACGTCCTGGCGCGGGGCGGGGGAAGGCCGCGGAAGGGCTGCTGTGGCGGGGTGGGCGGGGCACGTGCATGCTCGAAAGAGAGTCACGTGGAGGTGAGCGATGACACTGTCCGAGATCACCGAGAGCGTGCACGTGGACGCCACCCCCGACGAAGTGTGGTCGGTCGTCACGGACGTGCGGCGGCATCCGGAGTTCGCCGGACCGAAGAGCATCACCAAGGAGATCGAGTTCGAGGGTCCGCTCGAGATCGGCGCCCACTGGCTGGCACATGAGAAGTTCGGCCCGCAGACGTTCGACGCCCCGTCCGAGGTGACGATGGTGGACCCCGCCCACGATTTCAGCTGGGTCTCCCTGCTCCCGGTGAGGGAGAAGAGCCGGGGTACGGGCGGTCGCGTCTACTGGGACTACCACCTCGAGCCCGAGGGCGAGGGAACCCGGCTCTCCCACCACATGCGGGTGGAGGAACCGGCCAGGGGCGCAGTGTCGTTGAAGGCGCTGTACAAAGTGCTGAACATGCCGAAGCGGCAGCGGGAGGGCATCCTCACGTCACTGGGCAACATCAAGGACGTCGCCGAGCACGAGCACCCGCACGGCACACTCTGACGCGCCTGCCGGTGGTCGACGACGCGGAAGGCCTGCACCGACCGCACACGATCACGGTGGACTTCATCACGCATACGACTGCCGGGAGCCGAAGGGCGGGCGGGCCGATCGCCGATGCCGCGAGAGCAAGGCGATCGGCTCGCAGGCTTCGCTGAGGAGATCGATCCGCAAGCGTCGTCATGTCAGTCGCCTCGCCAGATGTTGTCGAAGGCCGCCTGCTCAATGGCTCGCCGTTGCCGTACGGCCGCCAGTTCCATCAACGCGTCATGAACCGCGGCGAGCACGGTCTCGACCGCGTCGTCGGCCGGGCTCGGAGCGTCTCCCGTTTCCTTGTTGCGGATCCCGACGGCCGTCCCAAGGGCGGCGAGGACGGGCTCATCCGATGCCCAGCGGTCCCCTGCCAGGCGGCGATCAAGCGAATCGACCAGCACCATCTGACCGGTCCGGAAAGGCCTCCAGCGGCGACGTTGCCGCGTGAGTTGCCCTTCGACCTCAAGGGCGGCCAGATAGGCCGAGTGCAGGTCGCGGCCTCTGCGCCACAGCCAGTCGCCGACCGACTCGTACGGCGCTTCTCGGGCAAGCGACGCCGCGGCCTGATCCAGCAGGCGATCAGCTACGGCCGTCCGGTGCCCAGGCACGATCTGATCGCCATCCAGCGTGATGGCCCCGGCAGCCAGGAGGTCGATCAACTCGGCTCCCGCAAGGGCAAGCGACAGGTCGCCTCGCTCCACAGGTCGACTGGGCACCACGTCCATGGCGATGATCACCAAGTCCCGGGGTGTGGTCATAGAGGGCTCCACCTCAAGGGCATCAATAGGCGATGCGACGCCGGCTCGTCCGGCACCTGCATGACACTCAGCAGCAAGGTCGCCTGCCGTAATCGCTGGCCCTCGACCGCTCCACCAGGAGATGGAGGCGAGCGGGCGAGCGGACGTGCGCCGGGTGGGACTCCGGCCGCCGACGACTACTCCCGTATACGAGTCTAAGGAGCGAGGACGGCGGCTGCACCCCACGCCGGCCCTGGCCCGCCGACCCCGGCGTCGCAAGATCCAACGAGCAGGGATGCATCCAACTGTCCACACCCGGTGTCCGATCGACGCGATACGGGCAAACCGTTCAGCGAAAGCGCTCTCGCACATGGTCTAGACCAGGCCATTTCCGTCCACTAGGGTGCCACGTGCTCTGTGGCACAACTACCAGCCGTGACACGGAAACCAGACCTGTCGAGCCGCGACGCGACGAGCCGTCACCGCCCCACGCGTCGCGTCCTCATGCATCCCCGACAGCGTTCGCCCAGGAGGTTTGCCCCATGCGATGGCCCCACCCCCCGCGCTGGCGCGGGCGGTTGCTACTGGCCGCGGCCACGCTGCTCACGACGACGGTCGTCAGCGTGCCCGCGTCCGCCTCGGCGGCGGTCGAGCCGCCCTACAAGGACCCCAGCCGACCCATTCCGGAGCGAGTTGAGGACCTGCTCGGCAGAATGACGCTGGACGAGAAGATCGGCCAGATGACCCAGGCCGAACGGAACGGGGTCTCCAACGCCGATCTCACCACCTACGGTCTCGGCTCGCTGCTGTCCGGCGGAGGTTCGGCTCCGTCGCCCAACACCGCGAGCGCCTGGGCGGACATGTACGACGGCTTCCAGCGCTCCGCGATGGCCACCCGGCTCGGCATACCGATGATCTACGGCGTGGACGCGGTGCACGGCCACAACAACGTGCATGGGGCGACGATCTTCCCGCACAACATCGGCCTCGGCGCCACCCGCGACCCCGGGCTGGTCCAGCGCATCGGCAAGGCCACCGCCGAGGAGGTCTCCGGTACCGGCATCGACTGGGACTTCGCCCCCTGTCTGTGCGTCGCGCGCAACGACCGCTGGGGCCGGACCTACGAGTCGTACGGCGAGAAGCCCGAGATCGCCACCTCGATGACCACGCTCATCACCGGGCTGCAGGGCGCCAAGCTCTCCGACCCCGGTTCCGTCATGGCCACCGCCAAGCACTACGTCGGTGACGGCGGCACGACCGGTGGCAAGGACCAGGGCAACACCGAGGTGAGCGAGGCCGAGCTGCGCGCCACCCACCTGCCGCCGTTCCGCGAGGCCGTCGCCAAGAACGTCGGCTCGGTGATGATCTCCTACAGCAGCTGGAACGGCACGAAGCTGCACGGCCACAGCTACCTGATCAACGACGTCCTCAAGAAGGAGCTGGGCTTCAAGGGCCTGGTCATATCGGACTGGAACGCGATCGATCAGATCGACGGCCAGCCCGGCTTCACCACCGCAGAGGTGCGCACCTCGATCAACGCGGGCCTGGACATGATCATGGTGCCGCACGAGTGGCGTACGTTCATCTCGATGCTGAAGTCCGAGGTGCAGGCCGGGGGCGTCCCGATGTCCCGGATCGACGACGCCAACCGGCGAATATTGACCAAGAAGTTCGAGCTGGGCCTGTTCGAGAAGCCGTACACCGACCGCTCGTACACCGGCACGGTCGGCAGTGCGGAGCACCGGGAGGTGGCCCGTGAGGCCGTGCGCAAGTCGCAGGTGCTGCTGAAGAACAAGCACGGCGTGCTGCCGCTGCCCAAGACCGCGGGCAAGGTGTTCGTGGCCGGCAAGAGCGCGGACGACATCGGGAACCAGAGCGGTGGCTGGACCATCGACTGGCAGGGCAAGAGCGGTCCGATCACCCCCGGAACCACGGTCCTGCAGGGCATCCGCTCGGCCGTGTCCTCCTCCACGACCGTCACGTACGACCGCAAGGGCGACGGCATCGACGGCAGTTACAAGGCCGCCATCGCGGTCGTCGGCGAGACCCCGTACGCGGAGGGCCAGGGCGACCGGCCCGGCGGGCTCGGCCTGGACAGCGAGGATCTCGACACCTTGGCCCGGCTGAAGGCGTCGGGCGTGCCGGTGGTCGTGGTCCTCGTCTCGGGGCGGCCGATGGACATCGCCTCCGAGCTGCCGTCGTGGGATGCGCTGGTGGCCGCGTGGCTGCCGGGTACCGAGGGCGGCGGCGTCGCGGACATCCTCTTCGGCGACCACAAGCCGACCGGCAAGCTGCCGGTGACCTGGATGAAGAGTGCGAGCCAGCAGCCGATCAACGACGGCGACGGCAAGGAGGCGCTGTTCTCCTACGGCCACGGCGAGGGATTCCCGCTGACGCAGCAGGCGTACGACGTCATCGGCGCGGCCTACTTCGACGAGCAGCGGGGCGTCCAGCTGGAGCGCTGCAGCGACGCCGGCTGCGGGCAGAACGTCGGATGGATCGCCGAGGGTGACTACGTCGGCTACCACGATGTCGACTTCGGCAGCTCCGCTCCCACCCAGGTGACGACGCGGATCGCATCCGGCTCCGGCGCCACCGGAGCCCTTGAGTACCGGTTGGACAGCCCGACCGGGCCGGTGCTCGGCACCGTTCCGACCAGCAACACCGGCGGCTGGCAGTCCTGGACGAGCCGCACCGTGGACATGAGCAGGTCGGTCACGGGCGTGCACAAGGTGTACGTGGTGGCCACCGGAGGCGGCGGCGCGGACCTGGTCAACCTGAACTGGTTCCAGTTCGGCCGGTAGGCCCGGCACGGCAGGGGGCGACGTCAGAGACGTCGCCCCCTGTTTCTGTGCCGTGGGCGCGAGCCGGGTTCGCCGCAGGCGAACGCGACGCATCGCGGTGAACGGCATCGTCGACGTCGAATGAGGTACAGGCCGAGGTCCGGCAGACCGCTCGCCGACCGCGGAGCGGAAGATACCCGCTGGTAGGCGACATCTCCCAGAGCTATCGAACACCTCCCACGCCCGGCCGATCGAGTCCGGAGCGCAGAGCACCAACTCCGCTCACGGCAGGATCGTTTGGCGATCCCCTCGGACCGGTGCCGCCACCTCCGACGGACACGTGCCCACGGGCCCTCCGAGACGGATGGGGCACGTGGGGCAGATTGCTCCTTTTGTGATCTTTGGGATGTGGTCGTAGCGTCGGATGGGCAAGCGCCCTCGAGGGCGACACAGGTCTGATCAAGGAGAACGCTATGCGTACCCAGGAGATGACCCGTCCCTTCGGCACCGGCCTGGCAGCCCCTGACGAAGAGGCGGCGGTGATGGACCTGACAGTGCGGCGTGAGGCGCCGCTGAGTGACGCGCCGCAGTACGCACCTGAGGCTAAGGGTGTCCTGCTGCTGCTTCTCCTCCTCTCCCCGAAGGAGCCCAAGGACAAGTAGGACCAGTCGTCGCAGGGCCGCCCGAGGGCTGCCCTCCTGAGAGCGGGCTCCGCCCGTGCTTGGTGGAGGTGAAGAACAATGCCTTTCGCCGACGCCGCGCCGCGTGAGGATTACGCGGAGGCGGTGGAGGAGCTCGCCGCCCGTGTCCTTGGCGCCCTCGAAGGCGCGAAGGACACGGGCACGCTGGCCCGCCACCTGCGCAACGCACCCGATCCCAAGGTCGCCCTGGCCGCGGTGCGCGTGATCGGCGCCAGGATGTCGGCGCCGTACGCGCTCCGGAACGAGCGGCTCGACGGGGACGAGGCGGGGATCGTGGAGGAGGCCTTCCGCCTCTTCCCCCTCGCATCGGCCGACGGAGACACCGCCCGTATCACCGCGTGGCGCGACTGGGCCACGGCCCAGGTGATGGCCCGCTGCGGATGGGACGTCCTGGACGCACCGCAGCCCGAGGACGGTGACGCGAACACCGGTGACACCGTCCCGTGGCAGCCCTGGTCCGTGACGATGGCCCAGCTCTCGCCATTGGCCGTCCCCGGACTCGACGGCCCCGTGCACGAGGCCGCCCGCCGGAACGTCATGGCCCTCGCCCGCGGGGCGACGCGCGCGATGCTGCGCCGCGACCCCCCGACCGCCGCCGGACTGGGGCGCTGGCTCGCCCTGCTGAGCGCGTCCGGCGCCGGTGTCCCGCTCGATCCGGCCGCGCTGCTGGAGCACGTACGGCTGGTCGGCGCCGCCGATGCCCGTACCGCGCTCGATGTGACGATCGGTCGGCGGACCATAGACGTCGGCGGCGAAAGGACAGGCGCATGAGTACGCCGTTGGCGAAGATCGCCCATCAGCTCGCCACCCGCGCCTTCGAGTGGCTGCGGCGGTCCCACGAGCACGGCGCGCTGCCCGCCGACACCACGGCCGAGCTCGCCGACCCGGACAGCGTCTACAAACCCCTGGCCGAGACGGCTCTGGCCTGTTCCCTCGTGCTGCGCGAAGGCGTCGCGGGCCCCCGCGAGGCCCAGACCGCCCGGGAACTGCTCGACTTCGCCTGGCAGCAGCTGCGCGAAGGTGACCTGCTGTACGAGCGGCAGTTGCGCTACCCGCTGATGACCGACCCGTTGGAGGTCTACGCCCACTTCGTCCGAGCCGGTTTCCGCCACCCGCGGCTGGAGAGCCTGCTCACCCACCTCGACGGCCTGCGGTCGCGGCATGCCAGCGAGCTCATGCCCAACCGGCGCCTCGCCGCCGCCAACGCCGCCCGCATCACCGGCCTGGACAGCGGCCGCGACAGGGACCACTGGGACACCCTGTCCGCCGCCACCTGGCTCGGCTCCACCCCCGAACCCTGGGCCATCGACTGGATGACCGCGTACACCGTCACGCACACCGTCTTCCACCTCACCGACTGGGGCGCCCGGCCGGATGGGCTGGGCCCCGCGCTCCAGGACTATCTACACGCCTGGGTGCCGGTCTGGATCGACGTCTGGCGGGAGGTGGCGCAGTGGGACCTCCTGGCGGAGCTGATGATCGTCGACACCTGCCTCGACGAACCGGCGTGCACGGTGCGGGACTGGGAGGCACTCGCCGCGGTGCAGCACGCGGACGGCATGATGCCCCGCGACGGGGACCCGGTGCCGGACGATCCGGCGGAGGCGTATCTGGCCAACCATCACACGACGGTCGTGGCGGCCGTGGCGGGCACCCTGGCTCTGTCCCGCGGCCTCGGCGCCACCACGGCGGCCGTACCGACGTGAGCGAAGCCGGTCCCGTGAACGAAGGCGGTCCCGTGAACGCAGTCCGTCTCGCGAACGAGGCCGCCGGAGGGATGGGGGCCGCCGCCGAGACTGCCGTGCGGCACCAGCGGTCGGACGCGGACTCGACCACCTTGCGGGAGCGCCTCGAGCCCCTGACCGCCGCGGCGCCGGGCGCCACGGGGGTGATCGCCGCGGCCGTCCGTGGCCCGGAATCGGCACTGCTCTGCCATGGTCGGCGCGACCTCCCCCAGCTACCCGCGCACGTCGGCCCGCACACCCGGTTCGAACTCGGCTCGGTCACCAAGACGTTCACCGCACTGCTGCTGGCCGAGATGGTGACCCGCGGCGACGTGCGCCTAGACGACCCGATCACCGCGTACCTTCCTGCGGGCGCAGCACCCCGGCACCCCTCCGCCCGGCGGATCACCCTGCTGCATCTGGCCACCCACACGTCGGGGCTGCCGCGCCTGCCCGCCAACCTCTACCCGGTCGCCCTGCCCCGCTGGGGCAGCAACCCGTACGCCGACTACACCCCCGAGCACCTGCTCCAAGCGGCCTCCCGTATCCGCCTCCATGGCCGCCCCGGAACCCGCCTGCACTACTCCAACTTCGGCGTGGGGCTCCTCGGTCGTCTGCTCGCCGAGGCCGTGGGCGAGGACTACGAACGCCTCGTCGCCGCCCGCGTCTGCGCTCCCCTCGGCATGACCGGCACCCACGCCGGAACGACATCCGACGACGCGACCGGATACCGCCGTGGCAGGCCGGTGCCGCCGTGGCTCATCCCCGGTCTGCCGGGCGCCGGCTGCCTCCGCTCCAGCGCGTCCGATCTGCTGCACTACCTCGACGCACTGGTGCACCCCGACGCCACCCCGCTCGGCGCGCCACTGCACGACGTGTGCCGCGCCCGGCTGGTCGCGCCGCACGGCGGCGACCGGCTCTGCCTGGTCTGGAATCTGCGTTCCTTCCCCGGTCACGAGCTGGTGTTCCACTCGGGCGGCACCCGCGGCTTCACCACCTTCGCGGGTTTCTCCCGCCAGGCCGGCGTGGGCCTCGCCGCCGCCACCAATACGGCTCCCACCCTGCGCGGCACCTTCATCCGCACCGCGTACCAGATGCTGAAGTCCCTGATCAGTGACCCGGTGGCGAAGCCCGACGGCTGATCCAGTTGCCTTGCCGGGCCAACGGGTGTGCTCTGGTGGTGGGTGGGAGGAGGAGAGAGGAGTCACGCCATGTCAGCGTCCATGCATCCGGCACTGCCGGCCCAGCGGCACCCGCACCGCGCCTCGTACTGGACGATCCCCGTGCTCCTGGGTATCGCCTACGGCCTGTACGCCGCCTTCCTGACGAGCAACCACGGCGCGTCCAACACCCGTATCACCGTCGTCTCGATCGTGGGCGGTGCGGCTGTCGCGGCGCTCTCCTTCCTTGTCGGACTGTTCCAGACCCGCCTGTCGCGGGAGCTCCGCGCGACCGCGTACGGCGTGCTCGTCGGCGGTGCGACGGGCTATCTGCTCAGCCTGAGCGGGGACACGTGGCTCAAGGCTGCGTTCCTCGGGGGGTTCCTCGGGCTGTCGATGGGCATCGTGGTCTTCTACATCCGCTACACCCACGAGACCTGACGCCGGAGGGCTGGCCGGACGGGTCCGCTGGACGACGGTGGCCCGGAGGGGGGGGGTCCTCCC
>NZ_JBQQCD010000034.1:0-40838 GCF_052245555.1 Streptomyces sp. KR80 | reverse complement strand
GTGTGGCCTCCCGGGGAGCCCGGGAGGCCACGCCGTCATGGGCGCGTGGTCATTACCACTTCTTGACGAGCTTCTTCTGGCCGAGGGTCTTGGTGCTGAGGCCCTTGTGGTGGCGGTGCTTCTTGTGCTTGTGGTGGCCGTCGTTGATGCAGACGTTCCCGAAGGCCGGGTCCAGAACGCCGACGAGGTAGATGACCTTGTTGCCGCAGGCGTTGATGGGAATGTGGATGGGAATCTGGACAACGTTGCCCGAGAGAACCCCGGGGGAGTGGGCGGCGAAGCCCTTGGCCTTGGCATCGGCGGCGGCGGCGCCGGCGGAACCGGCGAGCATGGCACCCGCCGCTGCCGTGACGGCGGCGGCCTTGACGATACGCGACATGAAGTCGTCTCCTTCTGCAGAAAGCCTGTCTCCGCCCGGTTTCGGACGGTAACGACATCGTCAACGCATAACGATCTCCGTGGTTACGTGGACTGTGCCGAACCGGTGAAAGTGGCGATAAACGGGCGATCTTCTCGGCGAGCCGCCCCCGCCCGGCGCGGTTAGCGTGAAGGCATGCGACCGCCCCTGCGTACGGAACGCCTTCTCGTGCGTGACTGGGCCGTCTCCGACGCCGAGGCGGCACTCAGGATCTACGGCGCCGAGGAAGTGGCGCACTGGCTGACGCCGGCCATGCACCGGGTCACCGACCTGTCGGCGATGCGGGCCGTCCTCCAGGCGTGGGAGGAGGCGCAGTACAACCTGGTGATCCCGTCGGGCAGATGGGCAATCGAGCGCCAGGAGGACCGCCGGGTGGTCGGCGGTCTGGTGATCCGCATGCTGCCGCCGTACGAGGAGGATCTGGAGATCGGCTGGCAGCTCAGCCCCGACGCGTGGGGGAACGGGTACGCCACCGAAGCCGCGGCCGCCCTGGTCCGCTGGGCTTTCGAGCAGGGCGTGGACGAGCTGTTCGCCGTCGCCCGCCCCGGAAACATCAGGGCCGTGGCGACGGCGCGCAGGGTCGGCATGCAGTGGGTGGGCGAGACGACGAAGTACTACGGCATGCGGCTCGAGGTCTATCGCATCCGCCCCTCCGACCTGCCGTACGCGGTGCGGATGCCCTCGGACGAAGCGCCCGACCGGTCCGCGTGAGTGCGGCGCCCCCGTGTCGGGTCGCATGCGTCGCCGGGCCTCCGCCTCTACGGCGTCTACGGGTCTACGGTGGCGCGTTTCCCGTCGGTCGGGCTATGCGGCGCCCGAGGCGGGGCTGAACGCCTCGCGGAACAGTTCGACGGTACCGGTCGCCTTGAGCAGATTGATCAGTTGGGGGCGGGGGGCGAGCAGCCGGAAGCGGACCCCGGCGTCGATGGCCCACTTGCGCATCCACAGGAGTACGTTCAGCCCGGCGCAGTCGCAGAACGAGACCTCGCCCAGCTGCACACTCAGGCTGTCCAGTGGTTGCTCGAAGCAGCGCGACAGCGCCAGGCGCAGCTGTGGCGCCGTGTCGACGTCCAGGTCGCCGGCCACGGCGACGACGGCCGCCCGGTCGGTGACGCTGCTGCGGATGTCGATAGCCGCCATCGGCACCTCACCTCCGCGGTCGGATCGGTGGGTGATGCTTCAGATCGCCACGTAGGGCTATCGCATTGAGGGCTCACCTATACGGAGAGTGGCACCGGGTGAATCTCGTCGGTCGGATGCCCGGCGCGCTCGTGGACGCGCAGGACTGCCTCCTTGGACGGTCCCTCGGACAGGCAGTAGACCGTGCCCGACTCCGGGTCCGCCCAGGCCCGTTCGAAGTGCACGCCCTCGTCGCGCTCGATCGCCAGGTCGGCCTGGTGGGCCTCCTGCATCTGCTCGGCGGTGATTCCCACCATGTCGTGGTGGACATCCATGAATTTCGCCATCGCTCCCGCACCTCCCGTTGTCGCCTGAGACCGGGTATCGGGATCGCTTCTCCTCCACGCTACGCCCCTGCCCGGGACCTGCGCTTGGCCCGGACGTCCCTGCGCCCGTGCCCCCAGCCAACACAGGGCCCCAGGGAGGCGCCCTGGCGTCACACGGCTGTCGGGCGCACCCTCGAACACATGGGGGACAGCAACCGACCTCAGCAGCCCCGGTGCGGCGAATGCGGCCGCGCGGACGACGGCACCGTCCGCGACCTCGGCCTCCGTATCCCGTACGCCCTGTGCGACTCCTGCTTCCGCGATCTTGTGGCCACGCGCACCCTCGCCGAGCCGCTGCCCCTGTCCCGTGTGCTCGAAGACCTGGCGGACGGCCGGGTCCGCCGGCAGCCCGCCGGCGGTCCGGAGGCGGTCGAAAATCGGGCCGGCTGAGCGGCTGAGGCGTCTGGATCGGCCCTCACGGGGTACCCGAGCCGATCAGTGCCGGCAGGTGCCGCACATGGTTCCGATCCGTCCGTGAGGTATGCGATGACCACGCCCCGCCCCGATCCCGTACCGCCCAGCCCCACGCCACCGCCGGGGCCGGGCCCAGGACCAGGCCCGGGTCCCGGACCGGGCCGGCCCCTTCCCATTCCCGAACCCGATCCGATTCCGCCGATTCCGCCGGGGCCCAACAGGCCGGAGCCGGCGCCCGAGCCGCAGCCCGCCCCGGCCCCGCGCGCATGAGGAGGCTGATGGCATGGACTTGCTCGAGGCGTTCGACCGGGGGCGCGAGGAGTTCGGCCGGAGGGTGCACCGCGTGTCGGCCGACCAGTGGTCGGCCGACACGCCGTGCACCGAGTGGACGGTGCGCGACCTGGTGAACCACGTCACGGGCGAGCATCTCTGGGCGCCCTGGCTGCTGCGCGGCGCGACGCTCACCGAGGTCGGCGACCGCTTCGACGGCGATGTGCTCGGCGATGATCCCGTCGGGGTCTGGGACCGCGCGGAGAAGGAGTCGAGCGCGGCGTTCCACCGTCCGGGCGCGCTCGACCTGGAGGTGCACACCAGCGGCGGTCTCACGGCTGCCACGGATTACGGCTGGCAGATGACCTCCGATCTGGCCGTGCACGCCTGGGATCTGGCCCGAGGCATCGGAGACGACGACACGTTGGCCGAGGACCTGGCCGCGGCGGTCTACGCGTACCTGGAGCCCCGGGCCGACAGCTGGCGGGGCGCGGGCGTCTTCGGCCCGCCGGTGAAGGTGCCCGACTCGGCGCGCGTCCAGGACCGGTTGGTCGCTCTGCTCGGCCGGCAGCCGTAGCCCGGCGAGCCGACGGCCCGATCGGACGACGCGCCAACTCGTCCGCGCCGTCGAGGACTTCCGCTGCACGTGGGGCCTCTGCCGGCGAGCCGTGCCCGCGGCGCCCAACGGACTCCGCCGCGAAAAAATCTCGCTCCGCCTTGAACACTCAACGCTCCACTGTCCGTACATAGCGCCGTCAGAGGCGCACACCCGCGCCGGACGGGAAGCGGACTGCAGGAGTAGGACATGAGGAAGTGGCAGAGCGCCTCGATCGCGGTGACGGCTGCGGCGATCATGCTGACGACGGCATGCGGGGCAGAGCAGAGCGAGTCCCAGTCGACCGGAGTACAGCCGGCCGGCCAGGCCGACACCGCGTACGGTCAGGACCAGGGTGGTTATGGCGGTGACTACGGGGGTGCGGAGCCGCAGGGCAATCCCGCGAAGCCGAAGCCCGCGGGCCAGCTCATGATCAGCGAGAACAAGAAGCTCGGCTCCGTGCTGGCCGACAGCGAGGGCTTCACCCTCTACCGATTCGACAAGGACACGCCGAAGCCGGCGAAGTCCAACTGCGACGGGGACTGCGCGGCGACGTGGCCGCCGGTTCCGGCATCGGACGTCTCGTCGGCCGCCGGGATCGACCCGTCGCTGCTCGGTGAGGTCACCCGGTCCGACGGCACCCAGCAGCTGACGGTCGCCGGCTGGCCGATGTACCGGTACGCCAAGGACACCAAGCCCTGGCAGACCAAGGGAGAGGGCGTGGGCGGCACCTGGTTCGCCTCGGCGCCCGACGGCAAGAAGGCGTCCGCCGACGGCGCCGAGGCCGGCGGCGGGGCCGGCGAGGCCGGCGGGAACGGGAACCTGGCCGGGCTGTCGACGGTGAACGACCCAGTGCTGGGCGAGATCCTCCGGGACGGCAAGGGCCGCACCCTCTACCGGTTCAACAAGGACTCGGCCTGGCCGATGAAGTCCAACTGCACGGGCGCGTGCCTCGACACCTGGAAGCCCGCCAAGCCCGTCAGCAAGAACGACGTCGAGGGCGTCGACCCCAAGCTGGTCAACAAGTTCACGCGTCCCGACGGCACCGAGCAGCTGTCGATCGACTGCTGGCTGCTGTACACGTACACGGGCGACGAGAAGGCCGGAGACACCAACGGGCAGGGCGTCGGCGGCGCCTGGTTCGTGGTCTCGCCGGACGGCAAGAAGATCACGAAGTCCAAGGGCTGACCGCCCTTACCAGCGGTGCCGGAGGGGTCGGCGGCCACGGGCCGTCGGCCCCTCCGGCGTGCTCCCCCAGGGAGGTGCCCCAGGCGCCCACCAGGGGCGGGCCGCATCTTTCGTAAATCAGAGTAAAAAGTGACAGAGTTGCGCTGAGTGGAATGCGGAACCGACGGAATGCCGCCCATGGGCGGTCCTCCGTTCCGGGAGGGCGACATGGTTGAACGGGGTACGACCCCGGCCTCCGCCCCGTTGCCGGACGACTGGCCCCTGGGTGCGGAGACCAACCTTGCCCTGAACAGCATCGGCAGCTTCGACTGGGACCTCGAGAGTGGCCGGCTGCACATGGACGATGCCGCCCTGGAGGTCTTCGACCTGCGACCGGACGAGTACGACCTGGATCCGGTCACGTTGTCCCCCCGGGTGCCGTCCACCGAGGGAGCACGCATCGACTCCATCGTCGCCCGGGCACTGAAGGACGGCAGCACGACGTACGGCGCGTACTTCCGCGTCCGCCGCCGGGACGGCTCCCTGCGCTGGACCTACACCCAGGGCCGCGTTCTGCGCGACCCCGACGGCCGCCCGCACCGTGTCATCGGCATCATCCGGGACGCCACCGAGGAACTCACTCACTCGGCGGAGCGCATGGTGCTGGACGAGGAACGCCGACTCCAGACCAGCGTGGTCGAGGAGACCGCCGCGGCGCTGGCCCACGCGATCACCGTGCAGGACGTCATCGAGGTGCTCGGCGACAGCCACGGCATGGGCCGGATCGGCGCCGTCAGCCTGATGATGGGCCTGCTGGAGAACGGCCGGATACACATCGTCGCCGAGGGACAGGCGGGCAGCTGGGTGCCCCAGCTCGAGTACACCCGGGTGGACGAGGAATTCCCGATGAGCGAGGTGGTCCGCACCCTCGCCCCGCGCCTGATCACCTCGCCCCGGGAGTTCGCAGACCGCTATCCCCGGCTGTGGCCGCACATCGAGCCGCTGAACGTCTCCGCCGCCGCCTATCTGCCGCTCATCGCGCAGGCCAGGCCGCTCGGGGCGATCGGGCTCCTCTACCGGGACAAGCACGAGTTCAGCCCCGAGGAGCGCAATGTGCTGATCGCGCTGAGCAGCAGCATCGCCCAGAGCCTGCAGCGCGCCATGCTCTTCGATCAGGAGCACGACATCGCCGAGGGCCTCCAGACGGCCATGCTGCCGCGCACCATCGCCACCTTCCCCGGCACCCAGATCGCCGTGCGCTACCGCTCCACGCGCTTCGGCCGGGACATCGGCGGCGACTGGTACGACGTGATCCCGGTGCCCGGAGGCCGGGTCGGTGCGGTCATCGGGGATGTCCAGGGCCACGACACGCACGCCGCCGCCGTCATGGGCCAGCTGCGCATCGCCCTGCGCGCGTACGCCTCCGAGGGCCACTCACCGGTCACCGTCATGGCCCGGGCCTCGGTCTTCCTGCACGAGCTGGACACCGACCGCTTCGCCACCTGCTCGTACGCCGAGTTCGACCCCGCCGACGGGGCGGTGCAAATCGTCCGGGCCGGGCACATCGACCCCCTCGTGCGGTATCCGGACGGCGGCTGCCGCCCGCTGCCGGTGGCGGGAGGGCTGCCGCTGGGCCTCTCCGCGGTCTTCGGGCGCACCGAGTATCCCGTCACCCGGTTCGCCCTCGCCCCGGGGGAGACGCTGCTGCTGTTCACGGACGGGCTGGTCGAGCAGCCGGGCAAGGACCTGGACGACGGGATGGGACTGCTGACCCAGGCGGTGTACGAGGGTCCGCACGAGGTCGAGCAGCTCGCCGACCACCTGGAGGCGGTGATGGGGGAGCGGACCGGGGGCGACGACATGGCGATGCTCCTCCTGCACCGGGAGGGCGTCGCTCTGCCCGAGATAGGCCGCCGGGTCCACCAGCACATCGGACCCGCCGACCCCGAGGCCCTCACCCTCGCCCGGCACATGATCAGTGAGGCCGTACGGACCTGGGGTGCCGCCGCCCGGGCCGACGACGTCGAACTGGTGGCCGACGAGCTGATCACCAACGCGCTGCTGCACACCGACGACGGAGCCGTGGTCACCGTGCACATGCTCGCGGGACCCGAGCGGCGGCTGCGGGTCGAGGTGCAGGACAGATCCAGCACCTGGCCGCGGCGCCGTGAGCCGGGCGAGATGGGGGTGTCGGGGCGCGGGCTGCTGCTGGTGGACCGGTTGGCGGACGTGTGGGGCGTGGAGTCGCGGGGGACCGGCAAGAGCGTGTGGAGCGAGTTCATCCCTCGGCACTGGGGTGGTGACTGACCGCGGGGCCTCGATACCGGGTGAGCGGTCTGCTCCGGCGAGTGATCGGTAGGCTGCACCGTCCGTCGTCCATCGGATGCCCTTCGTGCCCCTCGTGCCCAACGGAAAGGCCGGCGACATGCACCGTTCTCGAAGCCGCCTGCGCTCCGGTCCTGCGGTGACGCGCCGAGCCCGGGTCGGTCTTGCGGAGGAGCTGCGCCGGCTGGACGGGGCCCCGTACGGCCGTTACCGATCCCTCGTCGGCGCATGGCGGATGCCCGGCTTCACCCTCGAGGTGGTGCGCGGTCAGGCCGACCCCTTCGCCCCGCCCGCACGGGTCGCCGTCCACGTGTCCGCCGAACACGCGGGGTTTCCGGGGGAGTTGTGGAACACCCCGGTGCGCCGTCGCGCCCTGGCCGGATACCTGGCCCGGCAGGCTGCGCGGGTCGCCCGCCGCAGCGCGGTCCAGGTGGACTGCGGCGGGCAGGAGGTGCTCGACCGGAGCTCCTGCCGGATCGGCGACGGGCGTGCGGCGGAGGACGAGCCGGGAGCGGTGACGGTCCGTACGGGCGTCGAACTGCCCGGGCGGGGACGGCGGATCGACGGTCCTGCGGCTGCGGACGCCCTCTGCCGTCTGCTGCCCGAGATGGTGGAACGCGCCCTGGTCTACGAGGCGCTGGACGCGGTCGAGGTCCGACACTTTGTCGACACCGTCGAGGACGCCGACGCGCTGCGGCGGTCGCTTCAGCCGCGCGGCCTGGTCGCCTTCGTCGCCGACGGCGCGGTGCTGCCGCGCCGCAGCGGGGTGGACGACCGGCCGTTGACCGGGCCCGGCGTCGTGCCCTTCGCCGCCCCCGACGCGTTCCGTGTGACGGTGGACCTGCCCCATGCGGGACGGGTGACGGGGATGGGTGTGCCCGAGGGGATCACCCTGATCGTCGGCGGTGGCTTCCACGGCAAGTCCACTCTGCTGCGGGCTCTGGAAGCGGGGGTCCGGGATCATGTGCCGGGCGACGGGCGGGAGTTGGTGGTCGCCCGGGCCGACACCGTCACGATCCGCGCCGAGGACGGTCGCCGGGTCGAGCGGGCCGACGTCCATGCGTTCGTCGGCCACCTGCCGAGCGGCGCCGGCACCGACGACTTCTCGACCGACAACGCCTCGGGCTCCACCTCACAGGCCGCGTCCCTGGTGGAAGCCGTCGAGGCGGGCGCGCGGACCCTGCTCATCGACGAGGACACCGCCGCCACGAACCTGATGATCCGTGATGCGCGGATGCAGGCGCTGGTGGCCAAGGACCGTGAGCCCCTCACACCCTTCGTCGACCTGGTCCGCTCCCTGCACCGCGACCGCGGGGTGTCCACGATCCTCGTCATGGGAGGCTCCGGGGACTACATCGACGTCGCCGACCAGGTGTTGATGATGGACGCCTACCGGCCGTACGACGTCACCGCGCGGGCGCGCGAGCTGGCGCGCATCCCGACCGGGAGGCAGGCGGAGGCGGACGTCTTTCCGGCCGTCACCCACCGGCGCCCCGACCCCTCCTCCGTCGACTCCATGGTGCGCGGCCGCCCTCGCATCCGGGCCCGGGGCACCGATGGGCTGGCCTTCGGGGAGGAGTACGTGGACCTGCGGGCGGTGGAGCAGGTCGTCGACCCGGGGTATGTCACGGGTATCGGGTTCGCCATGGAACTGCTGGTCCGCCGCGGCCACCTGGACGGGAGGCGGACGCTCGCCGAGGCGCTGGACCTGCTGGACCGCGACCTGGCGGGCGGAGCGGAGCAGCTCCTGGCGGTGTACGACGACGACTGCGCGGTGCCGCGCCGCTTCGAGGTCGCGGCGGCCCTCAACCGGCTCCGGAGCCTGCGGATGAACCGCTGACCAACCCGCTGACCCTGCGCGGCGGCCGTCACGGCCCGCCGCGCCGACGTCAGATCTTGCGGTACGCCCGCGAGTCGTCCGTGGCCGAGAGCACCACGCTCAGCTCCGAGCCGGCCGAAGCCGCCACCAGCGCCGCCACCGCGCCTTCCAGGAAAGGGGCGTCCGCGATCCGCACGCTGTCCGGCAGGCCCGTGGGACCGGTCTCGGCCAGCAGTGCCTTCACCGTGAGCACCGCACTGCCCATGTCGCAGAGCACGACGACGCCGCGGCCCGCGTCCACGTTCTTGACCGCGGCTCGGATCAGGGCGGCACTGGTGCCGATGCCGCCGCCCTCGACGCCGCCCGCGGTGGCGACCGGCGCCGGGTCGCCCGTACCGACCAGGGCCTTGGCGAGATCGGCCGTGGCTTCGGCCACTGCGGCACTGTGCGCCACCAGGACCACGCCGACCCGCGGGCCGGCCTCGGTGCCTCCCGCGGACCGCGCCTCGTCCTGCGGGTCCGCGGCCGCCGCTTGTGAGGTGGCGTCCGGCGCCGGGGACGCCTCGTCGGTGCCCGAGGCCGCCGGCGCCGTGGTTCCGGTCGGTGCCGCGATCTCGGTTCCGGACCCGGTCACCCGGCCCGGCTCCTCGTCCCGCTCCTCATCCAGCGCCTCGTACAGCGCGGTGATCAGCATCGCCGACGAGGCCGCGCCCGGATCCTTGTGTCCGATGCTCCGCTCGCCCAGGTAGCTGGCCCGGCCGCGGCGGGCCAGCATCGGAATGGTCTCCTCGGCGCCTTGGTCCGCGGCCCGCGCGGCTGCGGCGAGCGCCTCGCCGACGGCTGCCCCGGTCTGGAGCGCCGCGGAGTACGCCTCGGCGGCGGGCGCGAGCGCGTCGACCATGGTCTTGTCCCCGGGCCCGGAGTCGCCCAGCCTCCGTACGCCCGTCACGGCCGCCGCGAGCGCCTCGCCGAGGGCCTGGGGGGTCACGGACTCCTCGTCCCCCATGGCACGGCCGGCCCGCCGTAGCACCGTGCCGTAGAGGGGGCCCGACGCACCGCCGACCGTGCTGGTGAGGTGGGTGCCGAAGGCCTTCAGCAGGGCACCCGGCGTGGCCGACGGCTGGGCGGTGACGAACGCGGAGGCCGAGGTGAAGCCGCGCCTGAGGTTGATGCCGTGGTCCGCGTCCCCGATAGCGGAGTCGAGCTCCGTGAGGTAGTCGGCCTCCTGGGTGATCACGCGGGTGGCACGGTCGAGCCAGCGGCGGAAGAACGCGGTGTCGAGGGCGGCGGCGGGGCCCGCGGGCACGGTCATGGGCTTTCGACTCCTCGGTTCGCGACGGGTGAGGGCGTACGACCTGCGCCGAGCACGGGCCGTCCGCCACCAGTCTCCTCCCCGCACCCCTGGTCGCGCCCCGGTGGGGGAATGACGGAGTGCCGTTTCTCGCCGCCGAGGGCGCGAGGACGGGAAACGGGAAGGGGCGGGGACAGGTGCACCGCACCCGTCCCCGCCCTGTGAAACCGGACGACTGGCTGGACGATCTAGTTGAACGCCTTGATCAGCTCGCCGTCGGCGGTGTCACCGCTGAGCTCCCAGAAGAAGCTGCCGCCCAGCTTCTCCTTGTTCTTGTACGCCATCTTGCCCTTGATGGTGTTCGGCGTGTCATAGCTCCACCACTGGCTGCCGCAGTGCGCGAACGCCGTGCCCCCGACCTCGCCGTTGGCCGGGCACTTGCCCTTCAGCTCCTTGTAGTCCTCGATGCCCGCCTCGTACTTGCCGGGCGCCGGCCCGGTGGCCTTGCCGCCGGGCTCCTTCTCCGTGACACCGGTCCAGCCGCGGCCGTAGAAGCCGATGCCCAGCAGCAGCTTCTCCGACGGAACGCCCATCGCCTTGAGCTTCTTGATCGCCGCGTCGGAGGTGAAGCCCTCCTTCGGCAGACCCTTGTAGGAGGTGAGCGGCGAGTGCGGGGCGGTCGGGCCCTCCTTGTCCCAGGCACCGAAGAAGTCGTACGTCATCACGTTGTACCAGTCGACGTACTGGCCGGCGCCCTTGTAGTCCGCCTTGTCGAGCTTGCCACCGGAGGAGGCGTCGGCGGTGATGGCCGCGGTGACCAGGTCCTTGCCGAACTTCTTCCGGAGCGCCCCCATCATGTTCGTGAAGGCCTCCTTCCCGCTGGTGTCGCAGGTCAGGCCGCAAGCGTTGGGGTACTCCCAGTCGATGTCGATGCCGTCGAAGACATCGGCCCAGCGGGGGTCCTCGACGAGCTTGTGGCAGGACTCGGCGAACGCCTCGGGGTTCTTGGCGGCCTCGGGGAAGCCCTTGGACCAGGTCCAGCCGCCGAAGGACCAGAGAACCTTGAGGTTCGGGTTCATCTTCTTCAGCTTGCGCAGCTGGTTGAAGTTGCCGCGGATCGGCTGGTCCCAGGTGTCGGCCTTGCCGTCCACGCTCTGCTCGGCGGTGTAGGCCTTCTCGTACGCGGGGAAGGCTTCACCGACCGTGCACTTGCCGCCCTCGACATTGCCGAACGCGTAGTTGATGTGCGTCAGCTTGTCGGCGGAGCCGGACGTCTTGATGTTCTTGACGTGGTAATTGCGGTCGTAGACACCCCATTCGGTGAAGTAGCCGAGCACCGTTTTACCGGCCTTGGGCTTCTTGGGGGCGTCCTCGCCTGCCGTGGCGTAGCCCGCCAGCAGCGTCGCGGCGAGTGCCGTGGAAGACGCCGCGGCGACCACCGCGATGACCACCCGGGGCCTGCGAAGCCGGTGGGATCCGCTCATGTGGGGAATCTCCTCGATGTGGGGGAGTGGAAGCCCATCACGCGTCCAGCGTTCTTGGCATGGACGCGGTGAGCGCTCGAGCGGCAACCGTAGAAGGACTAGACCAGTGCGTCAATGGTTCGGACCAACCTTCTTGCCCGCTCCCCGCACGGGGGCCCGTGACGGACAGTCGGCGGATCCGGCATACTCAACGCGCCAGAGTCGCAGGTCAGCCCGTTCCGTGACCCGGAGAGGCACCATCGACTTCAGCACCATCGTCCGGCGCCGCCGCCCCACCCCGGCTTGCGGCCGCCGCAGCGCCCGACAGGGAGGAGAGCGACGCCATGCCCGACCGCGCCCCGCAGCCGGTGGAACGTCAACTGCCCACCGAGGAGGCCCGGGACCTGCTCGCGCTCGTCCGCGAGCTCGTCCAGCGGGAGATCGCTCCGAACGCGGCCGAGGAGGAGGACGCGGGCCACTTCCCCCGCGGCACCTTCTCCCTCCTCTCGCAGGCCGGCCTTCTCGGCCTGCCGTACGAGGAGGAGTACGGCGGCGGTGGCCAGCCGTACGAGGTGTACCTCCAGGTCCTCGAAGAGCTCGCCGCGGGCCGCCTCACCGTAGGCCTCGGCGTCAGCGTCCACACGCTCGCCTGTCACGCCCTCTCCGCCTACGGCACCAAGGAGCAGCGCACCGAACACCTGCCGGCCATGCTCGGCGGCGGTCTGCTCGGCGCGTACTGCCTCTCCGAGCCCGCCTCCGGCTCCGACGCCGCCTCCCTGCGCACCCGCGCGGTGCGCGACGGCGACACCTGGACGATCACCGGAACCAAGGCGTGGATCACCCACGGCGGTATCGCCGACTTCTACACCGTGCTGGCGCGGACCAGGGACGAGGGCGCCCGGGGCATCACCGCGTTCCTCGTTCCGGGTGATGCCCCGGGGCTGTCCGCCGCGGCTCCCGAGCGCAAGATGGGCCTGAAGGGATCGCCGACCTCGCAGCTCCACTTCGACGGGGTCACGGTCTCCGACGCGCGCCGCCTCGGCGACGAGGGCCTGGGGTTCACTATCGCCCTCGACGCCCTCGACTCCGGCCGCCTCGGCATCGCCGCCTGCGCGATCGGCGTGGCCCAGGCCGCGCTCGACGAGGCGCTGGAGTACGCGGCGCAGCGGCGGCAGTTCGGGCGGCCCATCGCGGACTTCCAGGGGCTGCGCTTCATGCTCGCCGACATGGCGACCCAGATCGAGGCGGGCCGCGCCCTCTACCTGGTGGCCGCTCGGCTGCGCGATGCGGGCAAGCAGTTCTCCAAGGAGGCGGCGATGGCCAAACTCTTCTGCACGGACGCTGCGATGCGGGTGACGACGGACGCGGTCCAACTCCTCGGCGGCTACGGCTACACCGCGGATTTCCCGGTCGAGCGTTATATGCGGGAGGCGAAGGTCCTCCAGATCGTCGAGGGCACGAACCAGATCCAGCGGATGGTCGTGGCCCGGCACTTGGCGGGCCCGGAGAGCCGCTAGCGGTCCTCCGCGGGTGCGTGTTGCTGCCGCCGTGCGTTGTGGGTCGGGGGCGCCCCCGACCCACCCACCCACGGCGGCCCCTCCGGCACCCGCCGTCAGGCGCTCGGCTCGGTGGCCGGGGTTGCCTCCGGGGCCTTGGGAGTAGGCTTCGGGCCGCGGCCCGGGCCGTGGTTGAAGAGCAGGTTCAGGGCGATCGCTGTCAGACAGCCCGCGCTGATGCCGCTGTCCATGACCGTCTGGAACCAGTCGGGGAACTTCGCGTAGATCTCCGGCACACCCACCGGCAGGAGCCCGACCGCGACCGACACCGCGACGACCGTCAGGTTGTGGTTGCCGCGGAAGTCCACCGTGGACAGCGTCCGCAGGCCGCTCGCCGCCACCGTCCCGAACATGACCAGGCCCGCACCGCCGAGCACCGGCGCCGGAATCGCCGCGACCACCGCACCCAGCTTCGGCAGCAGTCCCAGCAGCACGAGGATGCCGCCAGAGGCCACGACCACCCAGCGGCTGCGCACCCGGCTCATCCCGATCAGGCCGACGTTCTGGGCGTAAGCCGTGTACGGGAAGGTGTTGAAGACGCCACCCAGCATCGTCGAGAGCCCATCGGCCCGCAGCCCGTCCGCCAGCCGCCGCGGCTCGATCGTACGGTCCGTCATCTCCCCGACGGCGATGAAGTCGCCCGTCGTCTCGGTCATGATGACGAGAGCGACCACGAGCATCGACACGATCGCCGCACCTTCGAACGCCGGTGCGCCGAAGTGGAACGGCGTGCTGACGCCCAGCCAGCCCGCCTCGCCGACGCCATGGAAGTCGGTGTAGCCGAGGGGAACCGCCACTGCCGTCCCCGCGACGATCCCGACCAGCACCGCGACCCGCCCGACGAAGCCCGGCGCGAAGCGCTGCACCGCGAGTACGGCCACCAGCACCCCGGCCGCGAGAGCGAGGTTCTTCGGCGCACCGAAGTCCGGCGAACCGACCCCGCCCGCTGCCCAGTTGCCCGCCACCGGCAGCAGCGAAAGGCCGATGATCAGGATCACCGTGCCTGTCACGAGTGGCGGGAAGAACCGCAGCAGCCGTCCGAAGACGGGAGCGAGCAGGATCATCGCGAGACCGGAGACGATGACCGCCCCGTAGATCGCGGTCAGCCCGCCGCCCTCGGTGCCGATCAGCACCATCGGCGACACCGCGGCGAAGGTGCAGCCCTGCATGATCGGCAGCCGTACGCCGAACCGCCACCAGCCGGCGCACTGCAGAATCGTGGCGATCCCGCAGAGCAGCAGATCCGCGTTGATCAGATAGGCCAGATCGGCGGGCGGCAGCTTCATGGCACCGCCCACGATCAGCGGCACGGCCACCGCGCCCGCGTACATGGCCAGCACGTGCTGCAGCCCGAACGCGCCGAGCTGGGCGGCCGGCGGGACCTCGTCCACGGGATGCCCCGATCCGGGGGGCAGGGAGCGGCGTACGGCTGTCGACATGAAGACTCCTTGACACGAGCGGGCGCGGGGGGCGGGGCGAGCGCGTGTCCTGGTAGATAACTTGAACAGTTTGTTGATTTCAAGACCGGTGCGGCGATGTTCTCCGGCCGCACGATCCTTCGGGCGCCACCGAGCGACGCCCGCTTGTCGGCTCCCGGCCGTCAGCTGTTCCAACTCCGGGCGCCCGTGGGCCACTTCCTTCACACCCGGCTGTTCGAGAGTCTGGGGTGACTGCCTTAGGCCGAGCGTCGAATGCCGACCCATCGACTTGCCGACTTGCCGACCGCCACGCCCCGGAACTCGGAACCCGGGACTCGGGACCCTGGAGACGCCATGCCCGTATCCCCGCTCAGCCGCCGCCACAGCATGCGTGCAGCGGCCGCCGCGGCTCTGGCGCTGCCGTTCGCCCAGCAGGCCGCACCATCCGCGCAGGCCGCCGAGACCGAGGAGCGGGCGCCCACCGCCGCCGGACCGCTGCGCACCATGACCTTCAACCTGCGCTACGCCAGCGAGACCTCACCCAACTCCTGGGCCGAACGCCGGCCCGTGATGCGGGAGTTGCTGCGCCGAGAGAAGCCGCATGTGATCGGTACCCAGGAGGGCCTGTATCAGCAGCTGCGCGACATCGAGGCCGACCTCGGCCCGCGCTACGACTGGATCGGCACCGGTCGGGAGGGAGGCAGCCGGAGTGAGTTCATGGCGGTCTTCTACGACGTGGCTCGACTCGTCCCGCTCGAGTACGACCACTTCTGGCTGTCCGACACCCCGTACGTGATCGGCTCCAACACCTGGGGCGCCGCCATCACGCGGATGGTCACCTGGGTGCGCTTCCAGGACCGGCACACGGGTGGCCGCTGCTATCTCCTCAACACCCACCTCGACCATGTCTCCCAGCACGCCCGGGAGCGGTCCGCCTCGCTGATCGCGGAGCGCCTGGGCAGCCTCGACCCGGCACTGCCCCGGATCGTCACCGGCGACTTCAACGTCGCCGCGGGCAGGAACCGGGTCTACGACATCCTGGTCGGCGACGGCGCGCTCGTGGACACCTGGGAGACGGCTGAGCGGCGCAGTGCCCAGTACGCGACCTTTCACGGCTACCGGCCGCTGGTTCCGGACGGGGACCGGATCGACTGGATTCTCACCTCGCCGACCGTCCGGACGCCCTACGCCGCCATCAACACCTTTTCCCGGAACGGTCAGTTCCCCAGCGATCACCTTCCCGTCCAGGCGGTCCTGGAGCTCTGACCTGCCGACGAGGGGATGGGTCGCGCCCAGCTGGAGCGACGCCCGTATGACGTCCGGATGACCCCCGGATAGAAGTGATCAGGCGGCGTGGCGGCGCGCCCGCGGCATCCGGATCGGCCGCGATCCCGGACCTCCCACGTGCGAGAACGGCTGCCTGCGCCAGTCCAGGCCCTCCGGCAGGGTCAGCAGCAGCGCCGCGTCCTGCTCCTGAGCGTCGCGGGTGGCGTCGGCGGGCGTCGTCTCGGCGACCGTGCGGCCCGTGCCCAGGCAGACGGTGAGGCCGAACGGATTCCACGGTGAACGGATCTCCGCGTGCTCGGGCAGTACGTCCTCGTCCGCCAGCAGCGCGATCGGGCGCGTGCAGTCCGGGCAGATCACCCGGAACATCTCGTAGGTTTCGTCGGTGCCGTCCTCGTGGTTCTGGTCCGTCCCCTCGACGCCTTGCGGCTCGAGATCCGGGTCGGCAGGGGCGGGCTTGGTGCGATCGCTGCGACTGACGCGATTCAGGCTTCGCATGGATTTTCTCCCCCTCGGGTGGGCCGACAAGGCGCTGCGGCCTCGACCACAGCAAGCATTTCCCTGACCGTCCGCCAGGTAATCGCCCCGCATCGGTGGACAGCGCACGAGACGTGTGGCGTTCGTCACATGCCGCCCGCAGGTGCCCGTCCCGGCCAGGGCGCCCGGCTGTGCCTGTTCGCCCCCGGCGCAGTAGGTTGATCCGCTGTGGAGGAACTGGACCGGCACATCGTGGAACTGCTCGTCAAGGACGGGCGCATGAGCTATACCGACCTGGGCAAGGCAACCGGCCTGTCCACCTCGGCGGTGCATCAGCGCGTCCGCCGCCTGGAGCAGCGGGGCGTCATCCGCGGCTATGCGGCCGTCGTCGACCCGGAAGCCGTCGGCCTGCCGCTCACCGCCTTCATCTCGGTGAAGCCCTTCGACCCGAGCGCCCCCGACGACATCGCCGACCGGCTCGCCGACATCGCGGAGATCGAGGCGTGCCACAGCGTCGCGGGCGAGGAGAACTACATCCTCAAGGTGCGCGTCGCCACCCCGCTGGAGCTGGAGCATCTGCTGAGCCGGATCCGGTCCCAGTCCGGCGTGTCCACGCGTACGACGGTCGTGCTCTCCACCCCGTACGAGGCGCGCCCGCCCAGGATCTGACCCCTGGGCGGCGACCGTCCGGGCGCCGGGGAGACACTGTCCGTCATGAGCGAGATCTCCGCGGACCAGGACGTCCCCCGCACGGTGCTGCTGCGCGGCGGCGCCGTCCACAGCCCGGCCGACCCGTTCGCCACCGCCATGGTCGTGGAGCGTGGCGCCGTCGCCTGGGTCGGCTCCGAGGGTGCGGCGGACGCCTTCGCGGACGGCGTCGACGAGATCGTCGACCTCGACGGGGCCCTGGTCACCCCCGCCTTCACCGACGCCCACGTCCACACCACCTCGACCGGACTCGCTCTCACCGGCCTCGACCTCGCCGGAACCCGCACCCTCGGCGCCGCGCTGGACCTGATCCGCGCCCACGCGGCCGCCCGCCCCGATGACCGGGTCCTCCTCGGCCACGGCTGGGACACCACCGACTGGCCCGAGCAGCGTCCCCCGTCCCGGGCGGAGCTCGACGAGGCGACCGGCGGACGCCCGCTGTACGTCAGCCGGGTGGACGTGCATTCCGCAGTCGTCACGACCGCGCTGCTCGACCTCGTGCCTCAGCTTGTGGGCCACCCCGACACGCCCTTGACGGGCGATGCCCACCACGCCGTACGACGAGCCGCGCACGCCGCCGTCTCGCCGGCCCAGCGCACCGCGGCCCAGCGCGCCGCCCTGCGCCGTGCCGCCTCCCTCGGGATCGGGGCTGTCCACGAGTGCGCCGGACCTGACATCTCCAGCGAGGACGACCTCACCGGGCTGCTCGCCCTCGCCGCCGCTGAGCCCGGCCCTCGTGTCGTCGGCTACTGGGCCGAGCAGGTCACCGATGCCGGGGACGCCGCCCGCATCCGGGACCTCGGTGCGATCGGCGCCGCCGGAGACCTCTTCGTCGACGGCGCCCTCGGCTCCCACACCGCCTGCCTCCATGAGCCGTACGCGGACGCCGACCACACCGGCAGCGCCTACCTCGATGCCGCCGCGATCGCCGCCCATGTCACCGCCTGCACCGAGGCGGGCCTCCAGGCCGGGTTCCACGCCATCGGCGACGCCGCCGTCGCCACCGTCGTCGAGGGCGTACGGGCCGCCTCGGAACGGGTCGGCCTCGACCGCGTCCGTGCAGCCCGCCACCGTGTCGAGCACGCCGAGATGCTCACCCCGCAGACCATCGCGGGCTTCGCCGAGCTGGGACTCACGGCGTCCGTGCAGCCCGCCTTCGACGCCGCCTGGGGAGGCGAGGACGGGATGTACGCCCGCCGCCTGGGCCGCGAGCGCGCCCGTACGCTCAACCCGTACGCGGCCCTGCTGCGCGCGGGCGTACCGCTCGCGGTCGGATCCGACAGCCCCGTCACGCCGCTCGACCCCTGGGGCACCGTCCGCGCGGCGGCCTTCCACCGGACCCCCGAGCACCGCATCTCGGCGCGCGCCGCTTTCACCGCCCACACGCGAGGGGGCTGGCGGGCCGTCGGCCGGGACGACGCGGGGGTGCTCGTTCCGGGAGCACCGGCCGACTATGCGGTCTGGCGGACCGGCGAACTCGTGGTCCAGGTCCCCGATGAGCGGGTCGCGAGCTGGTCCACCGACCCGCGCTCGGGCACCCCCGGTCTGCCGGACCTCACTCCGGGCGGAGCGCTGCCGGTGTGCCTTCGCACGGTGGTAGGCGGACACACGGTCTACGCACGGCCGAACGAGTGACGTACCGGGGTGGCGCGACGCCGAACGGCGTGCTCCCGGCCTGTCGTGCCACCTGCGGATCTTCGTCGCTGACCTGCCGAATCCTGGAATTTCCGCAGGTGATGCGGCTGTTGACAGACCGCGGGCGGCGGCGGGTAGTTTCGGCCGAGTCCACCACAGGACGGCCGACCGGGGATCCTCCACGCAGTCGCCGAACGCCGCTGGGCCATGGGGCGGTGCGTCGAACGACGTGCCGCCACTGGGAGCCAGGTCCAGCGCCCGCGCCACGGGGGCGAGGGAGCGTTCCGGCCGGTCGGCAGGTGCGACCCGGGTGGGGCCCGGACGTTCAGTAGACAACGGCTTTCGGTAGACCCGCAGCCAGCGGGTCCCAGGTCGGCCCGAAGGGCGCCGGGCCCCGATCCGCCGGTCCGCCTCCCGTGCGGTCGGCCATGAAGCGTCCAGGATCTCTGGCAGCCCGCCTCTCCGAGCAGGTGACCGTCCCTCACTCCGTGCGCTCGCGCGTCATGTGGAGGGCTTCCCATCCGGCCCATCGGCCCTGGACGCATGTGCGTGCCGTGTCGGAGGAAGCGAACGCGCCCGCGCGGCGGGAAAGTGGAGGGAGAGCCTCCGCCAGGGATCGCAAGCCTGGGGCCCATACACCGGGCGCAGCGATGTACCGTCGCATCACCAACCGCTCGACCTGCAGGAAGGCAGCGACCGTGCCATCGGGTCCGAACACCACCGCCACGAGCCCCCCGGGGCCCGCGCCGCGAACCGACCGCGAGGCGGATGTGCCGCCGGGCCCCGTCGGTGCGGCCGACGGGATGGACCGGCCCGAGACCGCAGCGGCACCCGGCCCGGGCCGCGCGCGGCGTGCCTACGCCACCGTCCGCCGCGAGGCGCCCCGGACCGCGCTCGCCGCGGTGGCCGGGATCGCGCTGGGCGTGGCCTTTCCGCCGTACGACCTCTGGCCGCTGTCTGTCGTCGCCGTCGCCGCGCTGAGCCTGCTCACCCGGGGCCGCACCGCACGGCAGGGCGCCTGGACGGGATTCGCCTTCGCGCTGCCGTTCTTCTTCGTCCTGCTGCGCTGGCTGGACGTGATCGGCAACGACGCGGTGCTCGGCCTCTCCGTCATCGAGTCTGTCTTCGTCGTCGCCCTCGGCATGGGCCTGGCCGTCACCTCCCGGCTGCCGCTGTGGCCGCTGTGGGCCGCCTGCCTGTGGGTCGCCGAGGAGTGGGCGCGCGACCGTACGCCCTTCGGTGGATTCCCCTGGGGGCGCCTGGCGTTCGCCAACACCGGTTCGCCCTTCACGCCGTTGGCCGCGTTCGGTGGCGCCCCGCTCGTCACCTTCGCCGTGGCGCTGAGCGGTGCACTGCTCGCCGCAGCCGTGGTCGCCGGATGGCGGCTGCGCCGCGCCCCTCGGACCGTGAAGTCCGCGCTGCCCGCCGCCGGGGCCGCAGCGCTCGTCGTGGCCGTCGGGGCAGCGGGTTACGCGGTGCCGATTCCCACGGCCGCCGACGACCATGCGAACATCGCCGTCGTCCAGGGCAACGTCCAGCAGCCGGGCATGCACTTCCTCGGCCGTCCCATGAAGATCCTCAACAACCACGCCGAGGCGACGCTCGAACTGGCGCGGGACGTGAAGGCCGGGAAGGTGCCGAAGCCCGACCTGGTGATCTGGCCCGAGAACTCCTCCGACCTCGACCCCTTCCAGCACCAGCGGGCGTACGCCCGGATCGACGAGGCCGTCAAGGCGATCGGCGTGCCCGTCCTCGTCGGCGCACTCGTCGACCGCCCGGGCGAGGAGGGCTACGTCGAGAACCAGGGCATCGTCTGGGACCCGCGGACCGGTCCCGGTGCGTCCTACACCAAGCAACACCCGGTGCCCTTCGGCGAGTACGTGCCCTTCCGCGGCCAGCTGAGCAAGGTGATCACCCGGCTGCAGCAGGTTCCCCGGGACTTCTACCCCGGTGACCACACCGGCGTACTCCAGACCGGCCCCGCCCGCCTCGGCGACGTGATCTGCTTCGAGGTCGCCTACGACGAGATCGTGCGGGACACCGTGAACGACGGGGCGCGTGCCCTCGTCGTCCAGACGAACAACGCCACCTACGGCCTGACCGGCCAGCCCGAGCAGCAGCTCGCCATGTCCAAGCTGCGCGCCGTCGAGCACGGCCGAGCCATCGTCACCGCAGCCACCAGCGGCATCAGCGCCGTCGTCGCGCCCGATGGCACCATCGAGCAGCAGACCGACGAATTCACCCGGGACGTCCTCAGCGCACGCCTCCCGTTGCGTGACGACATCACCGTCGCCGACCGCGTCGGCGCAGGTCCGGAGTGGGCGCTCGCTATGGTGGGCCTGCTGTCCTGCGCCGGGGCGGTCGTGCTCGGCCGGCGGGGACGCACGGAGCAGAAGGGGCAGCAGTGATCGACGGTGATGCGGCTACCGATGGCGGAGCCCAGCGGACGTACGGCCCGCTCGGCACGGTCTTGGTGATCATCCCGACGTACAACGAGGCGGAGAACGTCAAACCCATCGTCGCCCGGGTCCGGTCGGCCGTGCCCGAGGCGCACATCCTCATCGCCGACGACAACAGCCCGGACGGCACCGGCAAACTCGCCGACGAGTTGGTGGCCGAAGACGACCGCGTCCATGTGCTGCACCGCAAGGGCAAGGAGGGGCTGGGCGCGGCCTACCTGGCCGGCTTCCGCTGGGGCATCGAGCAGGGCTACGGCGTGCTCGTCGAGATGGACGCCGACGGCTCCCACCAGCCCGAGGAGCTCCCGCGGCTGCTGACCGCTCTCAAGGGCGCGGACCTGGTGCTCGGTTCGCGCTGGGTCCCCGGCGGGCGGGTGGTCAACTGGCCCAAGTCGCGCGAGTTCATCTCCCGCGGCGGCAGCACGTACTCCCGCGTCCTCCTCGACCTGCCGCTGCGCGACATCACGGGCGGCTTCCGGGCGTTCCGCAAGGAGACCCTGGAAGGCCTCGGCATGGACGCCGTCGCCTCGCAGGGCTACTGCTTCCAGGTCGACCTGGCCTGGCGGGCGGTCAAGGCCGGATTCCACGTCGTCGAGGTGCCCATCACCTTCGTCGAGCGCGAGCACGGCGACAGCAAGATGAGCCGCGACATCCTGGTCGAGGCGCTGTGGCGGGTCACAGCCTGGGGCGTGGGCTCCCGCGTGGAGCGCTTCCTCGGCCCCCGTAAGAAGGCCTAGCCCAGTCCGCGGCGTCAGTCGGTCGGCTCCTCCGGGGCCGGGCGGTCCTGGTCGCCGCGCTCCGCCTGCGGCGCGCCTCGCGGCCCGGTGCCCGCCTCGTCGGTCTCCGGCAGTTCCTCGCCCGCCACCTCGGGGGCGGGCTCCTCGGCATCCCACCGGTCGGGCGTCTCCTCGTCGGACGCCTGCTGGTCCGGCAGGTCCCGGGGGATGCCGGGGACCCGCTTCTTCGGTGTCTCCGATGGCCGTTCCGTCATGGGCCCATCCTTACGCTCATCCGGGGATCCTGCCCGCGGGGGGTCGACCGCCCCGCGTACCCGGGAGAGCCACGCCCATGCACACTGGGAGGCATGACGACCGGCGCACCGCATCAGCCCCAGCCCTCTCGCACCCGGCGCTTCCGCTCCCGCCCGTTCGTACCGCTGGCCGTGGCGGCCTGGCTGGTGCTGGAGATCTGGCTGCTGACCGTGGTGGCGGACGCCTTCGGCGGGCTCACGGTGCTGCTGGTCCTGGTGGCCGGCGTCGTACTCGGCGGCTTCGTCGTCAAGCGGGCGGGCCGGAGGGCCTGGCGCGGGCTGACCACGAACCTCTCGGCGGCGCAGGCCGCCGCGGCCGCCGGACGGCCGGTCGACGCGACGGCGGCGAGCGAGGAGAGCCGTGGCAACACGCTGCCCATGGTGGGCGGGCTGCTGTTGATCATGCCCGGACTGATCTCCGACGCCGCCGGGCTGCTGTGCCTGTTCCCGCCGACCCGGGCGCTGCTGCGCCGCTCGCTGGAGCGGTCGCTGAGTCGCCGGATGCGCACCGCCCCGCCCGGCACTTTCGGCGACGCCTTCGGGCAGTCCCGCATCCGTCGCGCGCACGGCAAGGTCGTCCAGGGCGAGGTCATCCGCGACGACGAGCGACGCGGGGGCGGGCCCGGGGGCGAGCCGCCGCGCGAGGGCGAGCAGCGGCCGCCGCTGACACCGTGATCCACCGCGCTTCCGACGGGTACCGAGCCGAATGCGGCCCCGTTCCGACCCCGGGGAGAGGCCCGGCCCTCAGGGAGTCTGGGCAGCAAGAAGGCCGCGAGCAGACGCGACTCCGAATCGGAGTCGTGCCCGCCCGCGGCCTGAGTCGCTGTAAATGCCGCGCGGCTGCCCGACGGACTACGCGGACTTGCGGTTGTCCCGCGGATGCACGGCGATGTTCATGGCACCGGAGCGCAGGACCGCCAGCCGCTCGGCCAGCACCTCCTCGAGCTCCTCGCGGGTGCGCCGCTCCATGAGCATGTCCCAGTGCGTACGCGCGGGCTTGCCCTTCTTCTCCTCAGGGCCTGCGCCATCCACCAGGAGCGCCTGGGCGCCACAGGCCCTGCACTCCCACTCCGGCGGGATCTCCGCCTCGACCGAGAACGGCATCTCGAACCGATGGCCGTTCGGGCATGCGTACTCCACCGCCTGGCGCGGTGCCAGGTCGATGCCGCGGTCGGTCTCGTAGCTGGTAACCACGAGTCGCGTGCCGCGGAGAGCTCGCTCACTCATGAATCGTGCCTCCCGGGCTTGTCGCCCACAGGACAGGTGTCGCTGTCGTCGTCATCCGGTGCAACGTCCGGTCGGCGGTGAAGATTCCCGTTCCGGGACATGCGTCGCCCGTCGTGCCGCCCCTTGTTGTACCCACCAGCGCCCGGTTTGTCACATCTGACAGCAGATGTCACCCAGCGTTTCCGTATCCTTGGCGCGCAGTAACGGTCCGCCCGGTAGGTCAAGGGCGTACACTACCGGCCTTCCGTCCCAGACCCTAAATCCGGTCCGGTACGGGATTGCCTGCGGCCGCCACAGCGCGCCGCATCGGCACCCGCGCGAGCAGCACGAAGCCCACGGCGAAGAACAGCACCAGCGAGATGATGGCGTCCCGGTAGCTGCCGGTCAGCTGGTAGGTCAGGCCGAACAGCAGCGGGCCCAGCCAGCTCGTCCCGCGGTCGCTCAGCTCGTACGCCGAGAAGTACTCCGCCTCCTTGCCGCGCGGCACCAGATGGGAGAACAGCGAGCGGGACAGCGCCTGGGTGCCGCCCAGCACCACGCCGATCGCGCCCGTGAGCACGAAGAACCACACCGGCGCTCCCGCCGGGAGGAAGTAGCCCGCGCCGATGGTGAGCGTCCAGGCTGCCAGGGACCACAGGATCGTGCGCTTCGCGCCGTACCGCCGCGCCAGCCGCCCCATGCTCAGCGCACCGACCAGAGCCAGCACCTGGACCTGGACCAGCAGGACCGCCGCGATCAGTGTCGACTGCTCAAGCCCCAACTCTTCGGAGCCGTACACCGACGCCTGGGTGATCACGGTCTGCACCCCGTCGTTGTAGACGAGGTACGCGAGCAGGAAGGCCAGCGTCAGCGGGTGGCGGCGCATGTCCCGCAAGGTCGCGACCAGTTGGCGCCAACCGCCGAGGTGCGGTACGGGGGATCCGGGCCCCGCCGCGCCGTCCTGCGACGTGACATCGTTGCCCGGCGGGCGGCGGTCCCGCAGCCGCCGCAGCGGGACGACGGCGAATGCGCCCCACCACAGCCCGGCCGCGGCCAGACAGATCCGCACCGCCGTCCCCTCCGAGACCCCGAAGCTCTCATGCCCCAGGTACAGGGCCAGATTCGCGATCAGCACCAGGGTCGCGGCGGCATAGCCGAACGCCCAGCCGCGCGAGGAGACCGCGTCCCGCTCGTCCGGCTCGGCGATCTGCGGCAGGAAGGCGTTGTAGAGGGCCATCGACACGGCGAGGGAGGCATTGGCCACGATCAGCAGAGCGCCGCCGAGCAGATAGCGGTCGCCGCCGAGGAAGAACATCCCCGTCGTCGCTCCCGCACCGATGTACGCGGCGGCGGCCAGCAGCGGCTTCTTGCGGCCGGTGCGATCCGCGATCGCGCTCACCAGCGGCATCGCCACCACGGCCAGCAGCAGCGACGCCGACACGGAGTAGGCGAAGAACGAACCCGCTCGGACCGGGATCCCCAGCGGGTGCACCAGCCCTTCGGTGTCCGCCGCGGCCTTCGCGATCGAGGTCAGATACGGCCCGAGGAAGAGGGTGAGGACAGTCGTCGAGTACACCGAGACGGCCCAGTCGTAGAAATACCAGCCCCGCTGTTCGCGGCGCCGGTCGGCAGCCGAGTCCGTGGCTCCGGCCGTCGCCGGGCCGCTCACGTCCGTGCCCATCCGGGCCCCCTCGTCGTCCCCGTCGTTCCCCGCGTGCCACCCCACCGGTGTCACTCCGGGGGAGGGGGGTCAGGCCCAGGCTCCCCGGCCGGTCAGCACCGTGCGCAGCGTGTCGATGTGATCGGTCATGATGCCATCGATGCCGGGGGAGAGCAGCCTCTGCGGCCGCTCCACCTCGTTCACCGTCCCCACAGGCAGTTCCGCCTGGCGCGTGAGCAGCCGGCCGGGAGCCGGTTCAGACCGGCTCGCCGTCCGGTGTCCGGGATCGATGGGGGCACGTCCCCTGCCGTCGGCGGACCTCCTCGACCCTCGCGGCACCGGCGCGCCCTTCGGCTCCCGGGCAGCCTGCCGCCACCACCTGTGTGGGGGCACCTCTGGGGGCACCCCCAGCGGTAGCTGGGGGAGGTAGCTGGGGGAGGCCGCCGGCCTCCGTGGGAATCGCGAAGACCCGCAGGAACAGCTGCGACAGCGGACCGATGGCCAGCGCGTAGGCGACCGTGCCCACGCCGACCGAGCCGCCCAGCGCGAAGCCCGCCGCGAGAACCGAGACCTCGATCCCAGTCCGGAGGAGGCGGATCGAGCGGCCCGTCCGCCGCTGCAGGCCGGTCATCAGGCCGTCCCTCGGGCCCGGGCCGAAGCGCGCCGAGATGTACAGGCCGGTGGCGACGCCGTTGAGCACGATCGCACCGGCCAGCAGCGGGATCCGCAGGCCCAGACGGTGCGCGTCCGGGACGAGCGCCAGGGTCGCGTCCATCGCCAGACCGACCACCACCACATTCGACACCGTGCCCAGCCCCGGCAGCTGCCGCAGCGGAATCCACAGCAGCAGCACGACGGCTCCGACCCCGATCGACACGACCCCGATCGACAGACCCGAGTGCTTCGACACCCCCTGATGGAACACGTCCCACGGGTCGAGCCCGAGCCCGGCGCGCAGCTGCAGTGCCGCGCTGGCGCCGTACAGCACCAGTCCCGCGTACAGCTGAACGAGCCGGCGGGTGATCCGGCGAGACCGCATCGAATCAGACAAAAAAGCCCCTCCCCAGTGGTGAATGTGGCCTGACCCGTGACAGTCTGTGGCATGCAGACGTGCCATCTCTATGGCCAATTCGGGGAAGGTGGACCGCGGACGATGAGTCAGTGGACTTCTGTGGTGGGGGCCGCGCAACTCGCCCGGCTGCTCGGCTCCCAGAACACCGGCGGACGCGCGAGTGGGGCGAACGGCCGTCGCGTGCCCGCCTACCGCGCGCTCGCCGACGGCGTGCGCCTCCTCGTCCTCGAAGGCAGGGTTCCGGTCGCCGCCCGGCTCCCCGCCGAGCGCGAGCTGGCCGCCGCCCTCGCCCTGAGCCGTACGACCGTGGCGTCGGCGTACGAGGCTCTGCGGACGGAAGGGTTCCTCGCATCGCGGCGCGGCGCGGGCAGTTGGACCGCCGTCCCCGCAGGCAGCCCGCTCCCCACCCGTGGACTGGACCCGCTGCCGCCCGACGCCGCCGAGACCATGATTGACCTCGGTTGTGCCGCGCTGCCCGCGCCCGAACCCTGGCTTGGCCGGGCCTTCCAGGGTGCGCTCGCGGAACTCCCGCCGTACGCGAGCACGCATGGCGACTACCCCGCCGGGCTGCCGGACCTGCGCCAGGCCCTGGCCGACCGCTACACCGCCCGCGGCATTCCGACCATGCCCGAGCAGATCATGGTCACCACCGGGGGGATGGGTGCGGTCGCCGCCACCTGCCACCTCTTCGCTGCACGCGGCGAGCGGGTCGCCGTGGAGTCGCCGTCGTACGCCAACGTCCTGCAGCTGATACGGGAGGCAGGTGCCCGGCTCGTACCTGTGGCCATGGCGGACGGGCTCGCGGGCTGGGACATCCCGGCGTGGCGGCAGGTGTTGCGCGACGCGGCACCGCGCATGGCCTATGTGATGGCGGACTTCCACAATCCCACCGGGGCGCTGGCGACCGAGGAGCAGCGGCGCGGCTTGGTGGCCGCGGCCCGCGCCGCCGGCACCGTCCTCGTCGTCGACGAGACGATGGCGGAGCTGCGCCTGGACCCGGAGGTCGAACAGCCGCGGCCCGTCTCGGCCTTCGACCCCTCGGGCAGCACCGTCGTCACCATCGGCTCGGCGAGCAAGGCCTTCTGGGCGGGGCTGCGCATGGGCTGGGTGCGCGCGGCTCCGGACGTGATCCGCAGCCTGGTGGCCGCCCGTGCCTACGCAGACCTCGGCTCTCCCGTACTCGAACAGCTCGCCGTCGCCTGGCTGTTGCGCGAGGGCGGCTGGGACGCGGCGGTCGACATCCGCAGGGCGCAGGCGCGGGAGAACCGCGATGCGCTCGTGGCCGCCGTCGAAAGGCACCTTCCCGACTGGGAGTTCACCGTCCCTGGGGGCGGGCTCACGCTCTGGACCCGCACCGGCGGCCTGTCCGGTTCCCGGATCGCGGAGGCGGGGGAACGGCTGGGCGTACGGGTGCCGTCGGGGCCGCGGTTCGGCGTGGACGGCGCCTTCGAGGGCTTCGTCCGGCTGCCGTTCACCGTCGGCGGCGCGCTCGCCGAGACGGCGGCGGCCCGCCTCGCGGCGGCGGTCCAGCGGGTCGAGACCGGCGCACCCGCGGCGGTGGACACCGCCCGCATCCTGGTGGCCTGACGCCCCGGCCGGCCATGTCGCGTCCGGGAGATGAGGCGGTACGCCCGCAACCGTCGCGGTGCCGGAGACGATCGCCGGGTCAGGTGACCTTCACCCAGTCGAAGGTGCGCTCCACGGCTCGCTTCCAGCCGTCGTAGCCTTCCGCGCGCTGTTCCTCGCTCCACTGCGGCTCCCAGCGCTTCGACTCCTGCCAGTGGGACCGCAGTTCATCGGTGTCCCGCCAGAAGCCGGTGGCGAGCCCGGCGGCATAGGCGGCACCGAGGGCGGTGGTCTCGGCCACGACCGGCCGGCTGACCGGAACACCGAGGATGTCGGCCTGGATCTGCATGCACAGATCGTTGGCGGTCACACCGCCGTCCACCTTGAGCACATCGAGGTGGACGCCGGAGTCCCGCTCCATTGCCTCCGCCACATCGCGGCTCTGGTAGCAGATCGCCTCCAGAGCCGCCCGCGCCAGATGACCGCCCGTGTTGTAGCGGGTGAGGCCCATGATCGCGCCACGGGCGTCGGAGCGCCAGTACGGGGCGAAGAGCCCGGAGAACGCCGGGACGAAATAAACGCCGCCGTTGTCCTCGACCGTCAGGGCCAGCCGCTCGCTCTCGGCCGCTTCAGTGATGATCTTCAGCTGGTCGCGCAGCCACTGCACGGCGGCACCCGTGACCGCCATGGAACCCTCCAGGGCATAGACCGCCGGGCTGTCGCCGAACTGGTAGCACACGGTGGTGAGCAGCCCGTAGTGCGAACGGACCAGCTCCGTACCGGTGTTGAGCACCAGGAAGTTGCCCGTGCCGTAGGTGTTCTTCGCCTCGCCGGGCGAGAAGCAGACCTGGCCCACGGTCGCGGCCTGCTGGTCGCCGAGAACGCTCGCGATGGGGATGGCGGCCCGCAGCGGCCGCGAGGCGCGGGCCTGGCCGTACGCCTCGGGGTGGGCGGAGGGATTGATGCGCGGCAGCATGGCACGCGGTACGCCGAAGATGTCGAGCAGCTCGTCGTCCCAGTCCAGGGACTCCAGGTCCATCAGCATGGTGCGGCTGGCGTTGGTCACGTCGGTGGCGTGAATGCCCCCCTCGGGCCCGCCGGTGAGGTTCCACAGCACCCAGCAGTCCGTGGTGCCGAAGAGCGCATGGCCCGCTTCGGCGGCGTCGCGCAGCCCGTCGACGTTCTCCAGCAGCCACTTGATCTTGCCGCCTGAGAAGTACGTGGCCGGCGGCAGCCCCGCCTTCCGCCGGATGATCTCGCCGCGGCCGTCCCGCTCCAGGGCCTTGGCGATGGAGTCGGTGCGGGTGTCCTGCCAGACGATGGCGTTGTGGTACGGACGGCCGGTGCGCGGGTCCCAGACGACGGTCGTCTCGCGCTGGTTGGTGATGCCGACGGCGGCCAGGTCGGCGGCGGACAGGCCGCCGTCCCGGAGCGCGTTCTGCATCACCGTGTTCGTCCGCTCCCAGATCTCCACCGGGTCGTGCTCCACCCATCCCGACCTCGGCAGGATCTGACGGTGCTCGAGCTGATGCCGCGCCACTTCGTTGCCGTCGTGATCGAAGATCATGAAGCGGGTGCTGGTGGTTCCCTGGTCCACCGCACCGACGAACTCTGGCATCGCTGCCGCCTCTCGTGGGCTCGTACGGGACGTGCTGGCGTCGTGGACGGGGCGGACCGGATCCGGATCAGGTCTCGCCCTCGGGCGTGGGGATCCGTCCCGGTTCCTGCGGCGGCATCAGGAGCAGGAAGCGGTTCACGAGGAGCTTGTACAGGAGCCCCCCGACCACGCCGCCGAGCAGCGGGCCCACGATGGGCACCCAGAAGTACAGATCCCCGTACTGATCTCGCCACGCGCCGCTGTAGCCGGTGATGAAGGTCGCCAGCCGGGGACCGAAGTCACGGGCGGGGTTGATGGCGTACCCGGCGTTCGTACCCCACGCCATGCCGATCCCGACCACGACGAGGCCGATGATGAACGGGGCCAGGTTGGCCGCCGGCGGCTTGTTGAGCAGGTCGGTCAGGGCGAAGACCATGAACACCAGGATCGCAGTGCCGATGATCTGGTCCCGGAAGGCACCCAGATCGCTGACGGGGAGAACCCCGTTGCCGGGGAGGGTGGTGAACACGCCCTGGGTGGCGATGGTGTGGCCGGGGTCGGCCGCCGCCAGCACCTCGGTGTAGTTCCAGCGCACCAGCAGAGCCGCGACGAACGCCCCTGCCGTCTGGGCCACGATGTAGGGCGCCACCTTGACCCAGGGGAACCCCTTGAACATCGCGAGAGCCAGCGTCACGGCAGGATTGATGTGGCCGCCGCTGAGCCGTGCCGCGGTGTAGACGCCGAGGACGACGCCGATGCCCCATGCCCAGGCGATGGAGTCGTGGTCGCCCCAGGTGCCCGGTGGGACGACTTTGGCCGGGCCCGCCACCACCTGTGCGACGACGCCGACGCCGAAGAGAATGAGGATCATGGTGCCGGCGAACTCGGCGCACAGTTCGCCGATGAGCGTCGATGGTTTGGTTCGCCCCGTGGTCTCAGCCATGGAGGTACCCGCTTTCTGAGTCGGGGGTGTGGCCGTTTCCCCAGCCCATCGTGTGCTCCGGTCACCGGCATCCGCCCGCTGGGCACGTCCGTTCGGGGGGTGGGCGCGGCAGCCGGGCGGAACTCTGGTGCGTGAGCACCCGTTCTCAGCTTCCCCCAGCTAACGCGGGGAGGTGCCCCCAGCGTGGGCCGTCGCGCGGCTCGCGGTCGGCGAGCCGATCTGCGTGTGCTCCGGAAGGAGTTCCAGCACGGCACGGCGGTGGGTCTCGCTTGCCGCGTCGTCGTACGGGTCCGGGGTGGCCGGCACCTGGAGCCGGTGGACCGGGCTGCTGCCCAGCCGCGCGTACCCGCGTCCCGGCGGCACGTCCCGGACCGGCGTGGTGTGCGGCTCCACGCCGAGTACGGCCCGGATCTGTTCGGCGGTGCACGGGCCAAGGGCGACCCGTGCGGGGGTGTGCGACTGTACGGCCGTGCCCAGTGAGTCCGCGCAGTCGAGCTGTTCGGCGACCACGACCGTGACGGCGACGCTCCGGCCGTGCCGCAGCGGCACCTGCAGCAGCTCCTGCGGATCGGTCCGGTCCTCGGATGTGGCGAGATGGCTGAGGACGGACGGCCGGTCGAACAGCAGCCACAGGGGCCTGCGGGTGTCCTTCGGCGCAGAACGGCCCAGCTGCCGGGCCCGGTTGCCCGCGATGAGCCGCCGCTCGGTCTCGGTGGCCGCCCACTCCAGGGATGCCAGCGCGCCCGCGAGTCCGGACTCCACCGCGAGCACGCCGGACCGCCCGACCAGGCATGCGTATTCGCCCGTGCCGCTCCCGTCCAGCACCAGTACGTCGCCGTGGTGCAGCGCTTGCAGGGCGATGGAGCGCACCAGGGTGGTGAGGCCGCTGCCGCTGGGGCCGAGGGCGAGCAGATGCGGTTCGGTGGACCGGGCGCCGGTCCGCCACACGACCGGCGGTGCGTCGCGCGTCCCGCCCTCGCCCGCCACGGGAACCAGCCGCTGCACGCCGCCCGGGTCGGTGAAGCCGAGCACGATCTCGCCCGGCGCGGTCACGAAGCGCTGGGCGTGGATATCGGTGGGGAGGGGCTCGAGCACGCTCATGGAGAGCTCGTTGGCCTCCTCCTCCCACTCGAAGAGGTACTCCCGTCCGCGGCCGGACTTGGCGTGCAGGAGCTGTTCGATCCGGCGGCGTGAGGACGCCTCGCCGTCGGTGAACCAGGGCGGGTAGCGCAGCCGCAGCCCAGTGAGCCGTCCGTGGTCGTCGAACTCGTACGCCGTGAAGACCTGTGAGCAGTCGCCGCCGTGGGCGTAGAGCGGGGTGGGGTCGTCGGCCGTGGAGAAGTACGGGACGAGGGCTTCGTAGAGCACCCGCAGCCGTCCGAGTTCAGCCTTGGTCGGTCCGCTCGCGGAGATGCGATCGTGCCCGGCCCAGGCGGCGGCCGCCATCAGAACGATCAGCGCGAGCAGTGGTCCGTACGGCAGGACGGCCACCGTCGCCAGGCCGAGCGCGCCCAGGAACAGTGCGGGACCACGCCGCTCCTTGGGCGTCGCGGACCAGCGACGCCTTCCCATGACCGCGAGTCGGTGCAGTCCGCGGGTGACGACGATCAGTGGGTGGAGCACGTCGGTGGCGTTGTCGACGGCCGTGCGCGCGATCGCGCGGCTACGGCCGATCGGCGCGTTGACGGTGAGGATGCGGGGCAGAGGGCGCCGGGCCACGTCGGTCTCCTGTTGGTGTGCGCGTGGGGTGTGCGCGGGCGGCGGGTGCTTCAGACGGCGGCCGCTAGAACCTGATCCCGCCCAGGAGGCTGGCCAGGCTCGCGCTGCCGGCCTTGATGCTCGGAGCGATGGCGGTGCCCGCGAGGAAGAAGCCGAAGAGCGCGCAGACCACGGCGTGGGAGGCCTTGAGGCCGTCCTTGCGGAGGAACAGGAAGACGATGATGGCGAGCAGTACCACGCCCGAGACGGACAGAATCATGGAGTTCTCCTGTGGGGTGCGGGAACGAACGCCGTCACCATGCGTCGCTCCAGGCTCACAGCATGTATCCGTAGTTGAAAAGCTGCAAATGGGCGAATTGTCATGGGAATCCATCGGCCGGTCGAGCCGTCGCGTCCCCGATGGCGGCGGCCCGCCGGCCGTGGCGATCATTGCCACGGACGCTCCACCTCATGTCCCAGAGGCCGCAGTAGGCTGTCGAATCACCCGGACGGGCGCAGAACGCGGAAGGCGGATCAATCGGATGAGTGCTTCGGACGCGGAAGACTCCGCAGGCCAGGCGGATCCGGAGGTCGTCGACCTGGCGACCAGGATCTTCGATCTCGCGCGGGCCGGTGACGCCGCGGCCCTGGCCGCCTACCTCGATGCCGGTGTGCCGGCGAACCTCACCAACGACAAGGGCGATTCGCTCGTCATGCTCGCCGCCTACCACGGTCACGCCGGGGCGGTGCAGGCGCTGCTGGAGCGCGGCGCCGACCCGGACCGGGCGAACGACCGCGGCCAGACGCCCCTGGCCGGTGCGGTCTTCAAGGGAGAGGACGAGGTGATCCGCGCGCTGCTGGCCGCCGGTGCCGACCCGCGCGCGGGCACCCCGTCCGCCGTCGACACGGCCCGGATGTTCGGCAAGCAGGAGTTGCTGGAACTGTTCGGCGCCCAGTGACTGCGGATTTTGAGTTGACATCTATCAATAAACCGATCCAAAGAGCACAATGATAGTGCTCGGCCTGGTGTCGGGCAGTTCGGAATGGATCGAAGGAGGCGAGTCGCATGGCCGACCTCTCGCATAGACCGGGTGATCTCGCGAGTCACCCCGATCTCCACGAAATGCGGGACCGGTACGCGCGCATGCTCGAAGGGCGGAAGGCAGGTGCCGTCGACGGTCTGGCGTTCCTCGCCGGCGTGTACTGCGCCATCTCCCCCTGGGTGGTGCACTTCTCGGATGCCCACCCCGAGCTGACTCTCAACAACCTCGTTCTGGGCATCGCGATCGCTCTGATGGGCGCCGGACTGGCCATTGCGCCGGACCGGATCGGCGGGCTCAGCTGGACCATGGCCGCCATGGGGGTGTGGCTGATCATTTCGCCCTGGGTGGTCACCCGCTTCCCGGACGCCGGGATGATCTGGAACAACGTCGTCCTGGGCGCCGTCGTGTGCCTGCTCGGCCTGCTCACCGCGGGCGCGGCGACCAAGCCAAGTGCCGAAACCTGACCCGGCGAAGGGCCGGACGCGGCGCGAGGAAGCCGGCCACCCCTCCGGCCCCTCGGCGCCTTCCCGAGCGGCAGCCTCGAGCGGCTGCCGCTCACCTCTGCAGGACACCCGACACGTCCGATTCGTTCAAGACGGGTTGCCCGCCCGCTGCTTACGCTCCCGGTATGGCACCTCGCATCGACCTCATCGGCCTCGTCGTCTCCGACATGGCCGCATCGCTCGCCTTCTACCGCAGGCTCGGCCTGGACGTACCGGCCGACGCCGACAGCCAGCCGCATGTGGAGGCAGCCCTGCCCGGCGGTCTGCGCATGGCCTGGGACACCGTGGAGACGATCCGCTCCTTCGATCCCGAGTGGACCGCCCCGCAGGGCGGCCGCCGCATCGACCTCGCCTTCGCCTGCGACGATCCCGCCGACGTCGACCGGGTCTACGGCGAACTGACCGGTGCCGGCTACACCGGACACCGGGAGCCCTGGGACGCCTTCTGGGGGATGCGCTACGCCGTCGTACTGGACCCGGACGGCAACGGCGTGGACCTGTTCGCCCGGCTCCCCGCCTCGTGACCTCCGCCCGGTGCGCTACGGGGCGAGCGCGGTGCGCGACGGCACCAGCGCGGTGAGCGGAACGCCGGCCAGCCCCTTCACCTCGCGCGCCAGGTGGGCCTGGTCGGCGTAGCCCGCGACCGCCGCGACCTCACCGAACGGGGTTCCCGCGCGGGCCAGCGCCAAGGCCCGGTTCATGCGCAGCACTCGGGCCAGCGTCTTCGGCCCGTACCCGAACGCGGCCAGACACCGCCGGTGCAGCTGCCGCTCGCCGAGACCGGCCGCCGCGGCAACGGCCGACACCGGCTCGCCCGCCCGCAGGTCGGCGACCACCGTCGCCAGAAAGGGGTCCGGCGAGCGCACCTCCCGCACCAGTTCGGCCCCGACCGCTTCGAGCCCCGTCGCCGGGTCGGTGGCGGCGGAGACGCGCTCCGCCAGGTGGCGGGCCCGTCCGCCGGGCCAGAGGGCATCCAGCGGCAGGCGCGCATCGCGCAGCTCGTCCGCCGGCACGCCCAGGACGTCGGGACCGCGACCCGGGCGGAACCGCAGCCCCGCGTAGCGCGTGCCCGGCAGGCTCGCGACCGGATGCGCCCGGGTGTCCGGGCCCGCCACCACCAGGTCCCCGTCGCTCCAGATCAGATCGATGCACCCGTCCGGCAGGACCCGAGTCCGAGTGCCGTCCGCCGTACGGGTCCACAGCATCGCCTCGGTCTCCGGCGAGAACCGTTCCTCGTACGCCGCGTACTCCACACCTCCAGCATGGCAGTTCGGGGCCCGGGGTCCGCCGCCCCGGCGCAGTGGTGGCTCTCACCCGCCCGGCGGCGGGCCGTCCGGCATTCCGTCCGCTGCCCGCGCCGCCGCAGCCACCTGCGCACATGCGGCATTCGCGGGACGCCGCTGTCCTCCTTTCGCGGGATGGTCCGAGCGGCTCCGGCACGTGCGCTTGACGGGCAGTCGGGGTGCGATGGGCAGGAAGGCGCGGACGTCTCCGTACGGGCGGCGAGGGCCGCATCCGTGCCGGAGGTGGGGGTTCGTGCGTACCGCGGTGCGCGTGGCGGCGGCCGCATCACTCGCCACGCCCCCGGCGACGACGAACCGGACGAGGGCGGGAAGCGCAGCCGACCGGGTCCGCGCCTGACCGGGACAACCGACCGCCGTACGGAAGGACATCCTTGTGAGCGCACACATACGCCGCGGAACCCACCGCCGCACGCCGCGACACCGGATACTCCGGCAGGTGCTGACCGGTGGCCTCGTCGGTGTGCTGGGTCTCGGGCCCGCCACGGCCAGTGCCTGGGCGCGGGACCAGGACCCGCCTCCGTCGCCGGAGCAGTCCCGGCAGCCCAACTACTCACTCGGGTCCGACCGGGAGGCGTACGGCACCGACGCCCGCTCGGGCGCGCTGGATGGCGACCCCTGGGAGCCGGAGCCCCAGGAGGAGGCGGACGGCGATCCCGAGGCCGACGCCGACGAGGAGCCGCTCGAGGGTCCTCCGAGCACCTGGGCGAAGCCCCTGACCGTGACCGGCCGGGTGTCGGCCGCCTACGGAGTCCCCGGGAACTGGATCGCCGGACACCACACGGGCATCGACTTGGCGGTCCGGCCGGGTACTCCGGTGTACGCCGTCGGCTCCGGTGTGGTCGTCCGAGCGGGCTGGGGCGGCGACTACGGCCTGATCGTGCTGATGCGGATGGACGACAGGCGGTACACGCTCTTTGCTCACCTCTCCAAGATCGTCATCCGTCCGGGGACGCGCGTGAAGGCCGGGAGCCTGCTCGGATTCTCCGGCAACACCGGCAAGTCCAGCGGGCCGCATCTGCACTTCGAGGTCCGTACGAGCGCCAAGTACGGCTCCGACATCGACCCCGTGTCGTATCTCGCCTCGAAGGGAGTGCGTCTCTGACGGCGGCGCGCGCCGCGGTGTCCAGGAGGCGGGCGCCGCCGCCGGACCTCCCCCAGCTACCGGTGGGAGGTGCCCCAGGGGCGGCGGCGCCATGCGTGAGGGCCGCGGATGTCAGGCCAGCTTGGCGCTGAGGGTGATGGTGGTCCCCGCGAGGGCCTGGCTCACGGGGCAGTTCACCTTCGCCTCATCGGCGGCCGAGGCGAAGCCCGCCTCGTCCAGCCCCGGCACCTGGCCCTGCACGGTGAGGTGGATCCCGGTGATGCCCGTGCCCGGCTGGAAGGTCACCTCGGCCTGCGTGTGCAGCTGCGCGGGGGGTGTGCCGCCCTTGGTGAGCCCGTTGGACAGGGCCATCGAGAAGCAGGCGGAGTGAGCCGCCGCGATCAGCTCCTCCGGGCTGGTCATCCCGTCGGGCTGCTCGGCGCGCGCGGGCCAGGAGACCGCGTGCTCGCCGATCCCCGAGGAGTCGAAGGTGACGGTGCCCTTGCCTTCGAGCAGATTGCCGTCCCAGACCGTGTGCGCGGTGCGCGTCGTCGCCACGATGAATCCCTCCTGTGTACGGATGACGTCACCCGATGGTCCGCCTCCGCGCACGCGATGGGGATCCGACGCGCCGTGCGGTCACTTCTTGACCATGTGCGGCTCGGGCCAGGACGGACTGCGTACGAGATTCGTCCACTCGTGGTCGTAGCGGCCGGGCACGGCTCGCCCCGCCGATGCCCAACGTTCGACCATGGCCGTGTAGATGGGTGCGTCGGTGGACCGGGAAACCGTTTCGCCTGCTGCCGGACGGCGCAGCGGCCTGCGCTGTCCCGCGACCGGTCGTAGCTGCGTTGTCGTCATACGTCGCCAACGCCGTGGTCCGCGGTGCGGTCACCTTCCCCGCCGAGCACTCACCCGCATCGGCGCCTGCTCGTACACGCCAGCGACGCACCGGTCCGGCCGGTGGCGGGCTGTGGCGCGTGGTCGGCCAACGGGCCTGTCCACGCGGCCAGAAGGGGGCTGGACGGCGGATAGGACAAGCCGATCGTCGCACTCTTTCGAGGGAGGGCCGAGGGTGGTGGCCCGGAGGACGCCCGACCCGGCCCGAGGCTGGATGCAGAACGCACTGAACGCCAGTGGCGAAAGGACTCCCCATGCCTTTGACTCAGGCCCTCGGCGCGCCCCACCTGGCAGTCGACCTCGGAACGTCCTGCACCCGGGTGTGCGGCCCCCGCGGAACCTCCTTTCAGGGCGCATCGGTGCTGGCGGTCAACACCCGGACCGGCAAGATCGTGGCGGTCGGCGACTCCGCGAAGGTGATGGCCGGCCGCACGCCCCCCGCCATCGACACCATCACCCCGATGCGCCGCGGCGTGATCACCGACTTCGACGCCGCCACCCGGCTGCTGTGGCATGCCTTCGGACAGCAGCGCCGCGGGCGGCTGCGCTCGTGGCTGCCGCCTCGCGTCGTGGCGGGCGTACCCGCTGAGGCCACCGAGGTGCAGCAACGGGCTGTGGAGGAGGCCTTCCAGTTTGCCGGTGCCCGCTCGGTCCGGCTGCTCCCCAAGGTGACGCTGGCGGCCATCGGTGCAGGACTGCCGGTGTGGGACGCGACCGGCACGATGATCGTGGACATCGGCGCCGGGACCACTGAGGTCGCCGCCTTCGCCTTCGGCAACATGGTCGCGGCCGAGTCGACGACCACCGCGGGCGATGCGTTCGGGACGGCTCTCGGCGCCTATCTGTACCGGGAGCACACGCTGGCCCTCAGTGCGGAGGCGGCCGAGGAGGTCAAGATCAGCCTCAGCGTGGCGGCGGCCGGCGGACGGAACACCTGTCTGCCCGTGCGCGGCCGCGACCGGATCAGTGATCTCCCCAAGACGGCGATCGTCTCGGTCGGGGAGCTGGCCCCGGTCGTCGCGCCGGAGGTCAAGCGGATCGCCGCCGCCGTCGTCGCCGTCATCGGGCGGTGCCCCACGAGCGTGGCCGACGACATCGTCGGCCGCGGGCTCGTCCTCACCGGCGGCGGGTCGCTGCTGGCCGGCCTGCCCGAGCAACTGGGCAAGGCCGTGGGCATGGCCGTGCACCTCGTCGATGCGCCGCTGAGATCCGCCCTCGACGGGGCCGCGCGCTGTGCCGCCGACTCCCTGCCCTCCCGGCAAGAGCCGCTCCTGGCGCCCATGTGATCCGATGCCCCGTCATTTTTGCATGCACGCAGCACAACTGACGGTCAGTCGGCCATGGACCCGGATGGAGCAGGAACGCGCGGCGTGGCCCGTGCCCCCTTCCTACGGTGCTCATATGGACACACAGTGTGGACGGAATGCGCGGATCGGCGCGGTGGTAGCCGCGGCCGCGTGTCTGACCGTGGTCGGCCCGGCAGCGCCTGCGCAGGCGGACGGAGACGAGGAGGGCCAACGGCAGGCACCCCCCGCCGCCGCGGCGGGCGGCCCCCTGCTGCCCCGCCCCGGGGTCCAGGTGCGGCCGAGGGCCGGTGCGACGCAGCTGCCCAAGCTCTCGGCGCTCTCCTGGATGGTGACCGACGCGCGTACGGGCCGGGTGCTGGCGGCCAGGGACGCGCACCGGCCAATGGCGCCGGCGAGCACCCTGAAGACCCTCTTCGCGGTGACACTGCTGCCGAAGTTGCCGCAGGCGACCCTCCGCACCGTCACGGCGGCCGATCTCGCGGGCGTCGGCGCGGGCAGCAGCCGGGTCGGGGTGAAGCCCGGGAAGCGGTACACCGTCGCCGACCTGTGGCGGGGGGTCTTCCTCAGCTCCGGCAACGACGCCGTGCGGGCGTTGGCCGCCATGAACGGCTCGATGTCGGAGACGATCTCGCAGATGCGGGCGAAGGCACGGGCGTTGGGGGCCCACGACACCCGCGTCGCCTCCGCAGACGGTTACGATGCGCCCGGCCAGGTCTCCTCGGCCTACGACCTGACGCTGTTCGCCCGCGCGGGGCTGGCCGATCCCCGCTTCGTGCGCTACGCCTCGACCCCGGTTGCGAAGTTCCCCACCGGCCGGGGCGCCGACGGCAGGGCGACCGGCTCGTACGAGATCCGGAACACCAACCGGCTGCTGGTCGGCGCCCCCGGCCTGTCCCCGTACGCCGGGCTGATCGGAGTGAAGAACGGCTATACCAGCCATGCCGGAAACACCCTGGTCGTCGCCGCCAGGCGAGGCGGGCGCACCCTCGTCGTCACCGTCATGAACCCGCGCTCCGGGATGCCCAACGCCGTTTATCGCGAGGCCGGTTCGCTGCTCGACTGGGGATTCGCCTCGGCGAACCGGGTCAGCGCCGTGGGCTCCCTGCCCGCCCCTCGGTCGCGGTCCGTGGCGAGTGCGGTGCACCGGCACCCCGCCGCTGCGCCCGCGGCCACGACCTCCACCGTGGACCGGATGGCGTCCGTCGTGCCGCACGGCCCCAGGGCCGTGCGCTGGCTGGCCGCCGGAGCCGGCTCCCTCGCGCTGTGCGCAGGGGGCCTGATGGTCCACCGCCGACGGCGCGCCCGCCGCACCCTGCCCTGACCTCGTGGGTGCGGCCGGCGCGCGCCCCCTCCGCGGTGCCCACTCCCGAGTGGGCACCGCGGTCTGGGGAGCTGAGATGCCTGGAGGTGGACGTCGCCGTCCGATGGGTCACGAGGCCCCGTTGGGGCGGCTCTCCGGTTTCGCGAGCGCCACCGGCGGAAGAAACTCGCCCACCAGCGTGCGGTGCCACCAGGCCCCGGTCTCGCGCCGCTCCCGGCGGGTGGTGAAGCGGTACTCGTAGACCCGGGCGCGTACGTGCGTGGGCGGGGCGTCGGGGAAGGGGTTGAAGCGCAGCAGCCGCAGCGTCGGGCGGTCGTTCTCCAGCAACTTCTCGACCAGCGGCAGGAACCAGGACCGCGAGTAGGCGGACGACAGCCCCGCGAACCACATCAGCCAGTCGAGCCGCAGGTGATACGGAGCGTATTGACGAGGCCGCCGCTTCAGGTCCCCGGGCTTGCCTTTGAATCCGTACTCCCGCCACACCGTGTCCCGGGTGATCTGCGGCTCATCGGTGCCCTCGACGACCACCTCGCGCCGGGTCCGGTTGATGCTGCCGAACGCCCCGTAGGTGTTGACCAGATGGAACGGGTTGAAAGAGAGATTCATCTGCTGGTGGCGCGAGAGGAGATTGCGCGCGGGCCAGTAGCTGAGGAAGACGACCAGCGCCGTGACGGCGAGTACCAGGGCCTCGTACCACACCGGCGCCGCGGCGAGATCCGGCGGCTCGGGCAGCAGCGGCAGCAGCTCGGCCGCGAGGGTGCCGTCGATCGCGGGGAGCGCGAGGACGATGGTGATCCAGTTCAGCCAGGCGAAGTTCCCGGACACGACGAGCCAGAGCTGGGTGACGACGATGACCAGCGCGGCGATGCTGGCCACCGGCTGCGGCGTGAACAGGGCCACCGGGACGACGAGCTGCGCGACGTGGTTGGCGGCGACCTCGACGCGGTGCAGCGGCTTCGGCAGATGGTGGAAGTACCAGCTCAGCGGGCCGGGCATCGGCTGCGTCTCATGGTGGTAGTAGAGGCAGGTCAGATCGCGCCAGCAGCGGTCACCGCGGATCTTGATGAGCCCGGCGCCGAACTCCACCCGGAACAGCAGCCAGCGCAGCAGCCACAGCACGAGGACGGGCGGCGCGGTGCGCTCGTTGCCGAGGAAGACGGCGAGGAACCCCGCTTCCAGCAGGAGGGACTCCCAGCCGAAGCCGTACCAGATCTGACCGACGTTCACGATCGACAGATAGAGCAGCCACAACAGGGCCCACAGCAGCATCGACGCCCAGAGCGGAACGGCATCGGCCGCGCCGGCGACCAGGGCGACGGAGAGCGCGACTCCGGTCCAGGCGACGCCGGCGAAGATGCGGTCGGTATAGCGGAGGTGGAAGAGGCTGGGCGCCTGGCGGAACGACACCCGGGCCAGGAAGGCGGGCACCGGCAGCATCCCGCGTTCGCCGATCAGCGCCCGGAACTGGTTGGCGGCGGTCAGGAACGCGACCGCGTAGACGGCGGCGAGACTCCGCTGGAAGACCAGCCGGCTGAGCCAGTAGTCGGAATCGGTGAACCACTCCATACCGGCTGCTCCTCGGACACGGTCCTCCGACGGCCTTCATCCTCGGCCCGTCGCCCCGGAGCTCGGTGTTCACGGGGCGGGCCCGGGGCCGTGGTTCATCCGCTCGGCGGCTTCTCGTAGGCCTTGATGACCTCGTCGGTGGGCCCGTCCATGACGAGCTCGCCCTTCTCCAGCCACAGCACCCGGTCACAGGTGTCCCGGATCGACTTGTTGTTGTGACTGACCAAGACCACCGTC
>NZ_JBQQCD010000033.1:0-44498 GCF_052245555.1 Streptomyces sp. KR80 | reverse complement strand
CCCCACAGCTTCCGACGTGGGGCAAGGGCGCCGAGGTCGTCGATCAGTGGGCCATCAGTGGGCCGGCGACGTTGCCGCAACCCCGGGTTCGGCACTCGCGGCACCTCGCGGTTGCAGGACCCGCTCGGCGAGGTAGCCGTACAGCACGCCGAAGGACGCCCACAGCAGGGCCTGCATGCCGGCAGTGGAGAGCCGGAACTGCCAGACGACTTCAGCGGGGAAGTCCTTCGGCATCTCGTCGATCCCGGGCAGGAAGGCCATGGCCAGTGCCACGGCCACCGCGAACGCGGCAGCACCGGCAACGGTGGCGTTCCAGTTGCCCAGGCGGGCGGCGAGCTTCCGCCCGAACAGCACTGCAGCGACTCCGAGCAGCACACTGAGCGCGATCATCAGGAAGTACAGGCCCGTGCGCTGGTTGAGCGTGCCCGGGTCACTGACCGCCGGCGGACTGGCCGGGTACTTGAGAAACGGGACGAGGAAGACGGTGAGGAACGCCCCCAGGGCGACCAGCGCGGCGGTCGCCCTCGGGCCGAAGCGACCGATACGGCCCACGGCGAAGGAGAACGCCATGGCGGCGATTCCACCCAGCGCGGTGCCGTAGACCAGGACGCCGGTGGCGAGGCCCGCAGTCTCCTGCATCGGCCGGCTCACCAACTCCTCGCCGTGCTCGTGGGAGTGGGCGGCCTCGTACTCGAGCGCAGCTCGCAGCGGTACCTCGCCGACGAAGTACGCGAACCCGAAGGCGAGGACACCTGCGGCCAGACCCGCGAGCATGCCGCGGACGAGAAGAGCTCTGACGGTGACGGAGTTCATGGGTGTGCGGCCTCGCCTCAGTGGCAGGGGAAGCCGAGCAGGTGACGACCGTCGTGCACCCACTCGTGCACGGTCTCACCGGCGAAGACGGCCGTCACACCCTGCTCGACGCCGATGAAGTACAGCAGCACGAGCATCAGGAGGCCGAAGAACGCCGTCCAGGGCAGGATCGCCCGGACTGGCAGCGGGGAGGGAAGGGATACGGGGACAGGGGTTGCTGCGGACTGTGCCACGGCGGTACCTCCTCGGGAACACGCGTCCCGCTTCGTTGGAGCACGCGACGACGGCCCGTGGGTCTGACTCGCCGGCAGTGACCGCAAGGGTTTCTGCTCGGCACACAGTGGCGCGACCGTGCCGGACTTGCACCGGACTTCCGAACGCACCGTCGTCCTATCGCTCCAGACGGTACAGGCAAGCGCCTCACCGGCCAAGATGGCGTGAGTCACCCCCCGGCGGGCCGAACTTCGCCGGTTAGCATGCACCGGTGTCCGCAGCACCCGGTGGAGAGGCACGCCCATGACCGTACGGCTGACGCTGGTTGCCGCGGCCGCGAGCACCGCGCTGCGCGAGGTGCGCTTCGACGACGACAGCTCGCTGGACGACCGCGCGGTCCGACAGGCCCGTGATGTCGCGGCCGTCCTGCCTTCGGCGAGCCTGCGGTACAGCGCCCCCTCCGCGCGCTGCCGTGAGACCGCAGCCGCGCTCGGCCTGGACGCCGTCGTCGAACCCGCCCTGCGCGACTGCGACATGGGCGCTTGGCGCGGCCGTACCCTGGACGACCTCGCGGCCACCCAGCCGGACGCCCTCGCCGCCTGGACCGCCGATCCAGCGGCTGCTCCGCACGGCGGCGAATCGGTGCTCGACCTGTGCCGTCGGGTGGCCGCCTGGCTCCAGGGGCTGCCCGACGACGCGGGCCGGGTCCTCGCCGTCACCGAACCCTCGGTGGTCCGCGCGGCGGTCGTGCACGCGCTGGACGCGCCGTTGCCGGCGTTCTGGCGCATCGACGTGCCTCCGCTGTCCGCAACCCGGTTGACCGGCCAAGGCGGCCGGTGGAACCTCCGCCTGGACGTCTGCCGAGCCACCGAACCCCCTGCGGTCGGCGGCCGGGTCGAATCTCATCGAACGATGTGAAGTGCTCTCCTCCGTAATGGAGCAGATTCCCGCCTACCGATCAGGCGGCCACCACACGCCGCCTGGAACCGCTGCTGCTGCTCGCCGGGGTCGTCACCGCCGTCGCGGTGGTGGGTCTTCTGCTGGTGGCTCGCGCTCCGCCTCCGCGGCTCAGGATTGAGGTGCGGGGGGCGTCGCTTCTGCCGGACACCCGGGGGAGGGCGGAGCCGTTCGGGTGGTGGTGGGGGTCCGCCGGCGCTGTGCGGGTGTCGCCGGAGCCTAGTGCGCCGTTTGGCCTTATGTGACCGTCCCCCATGTTCGACCATGGTTCCTTCCGGCGAGTCTGGCGGCATGGCTCATGGCGGAGCTGCCGGACGGACCGCCGGCTGTCGACGCGGAAGGCGGCGCGCAAGGCGGCGCGGAAGGCGGCGCGCAAGGCGGCGCAGAGCCTGGCGGATCCTCAGAGGCCGGGGACGGAGCGGGAACTGCGTCCTCCCGTCAGGGGAGCGGTGCCTCGGACCCGGAGGGCGGAGTACGCGCGGATCGTAGCCATCGGGCTACTCCACGTGGCGACCCCCTCTGATCCCCCATACCGTCGGCTCATGACGACGAGACGGTTCACGCACCTGGGGTTGACGGTATGACCACGGTGACTCCGCCGCCCCCGTCCGCGATGCGGCTGCGGGAGCTGGTGTTCGGGGCCGCGTGTGCCGCAGCCGTACGCGCGGCGGCCAGACTGGGCGTCGCGGACGCCCTGGGGGACGAGCCCGTCGATGCGCAGGAGCTGGCGGCTGCGGTGAACGCCGAGCCCCAGCCGCTGCGACGGCTGCTGCGCGCGCTGTCCTGCCACGGGATCTTCGCCGAGACCGAGGACGGGCGGTTCGCGCACACCGACATGTCCCGCCTGCTACGTGACGATGCGCCGCACAGCCTGCGGTACATCTCCCTGTGGTGTACGGAGCCCTGGACCTGGGACGCCTGGCCGCGGCTCGACGAGGCGGTGCGCTCCGGAGGGAGCGTCTTCCACGACCTCTACGGCAAGGGCTTCTTCGACTATCTGCACCAGGACGCAGAGGAATCGGCCCTGGTGTTCGACCGGGCGATGACGGCGTCCAGCAGGCAGTCCGCACAGGACATTGCGGAACTCCTCGACCTCACCGGAGTGTCGGCGGTCGCGGACATCGGAGGCGGCCAGGGGCACGTGCTCGCCAGTCTGCTGGAGAAGCATCCGGAGGTGGAGGGGGCGCTGCTCGATCTGCCCAGCGTGGTGGCGAACGCCGATCCACGGCTGCGGGACGGTGGCCCGCTCGCCGGGCGGGTCCGGATGGTTCCCGGGGACTGCCGCCGCGACATTCCCGTCCAGGCCGATCTGTACATCATCAAGAACATCCTCGAGTGGGACGACGACAGTACGCGGAGAACCCTGCGCAACGTCGTCGCCGCGGCACGCCCGGGTGCCCGGGTCGTGGTGATCGAGAACCTCGTCGACGACAGCCCTTCGATGAAGTTCACCACCGCCATGGACCTGCTTCTGCTGCTCAATGTGGGAGGAGCCAAGCACTCGAAGGAGAGTCTGATCAGCCGGATGACGGAGGCCGGTCTGCGCATCGGCGATGTGCGTCCCGTCAACTCGTATCTGCACGCGTTCGACGGCACCGTCCCCGGGTGATCGGCAGCAGGTCGGGGGAGCGGACACCGGCCTTCCCTGCGGCGGCCGTTGCTACCCGCCGGCGGCGGAGGCGGCCCGGCGTTCGAGCATCGCCGTGACCAGCCCCGTGGTGTGCTGCCCAGCCCGGAACTCCGGGCACGCCAGGGTCCTCTGCAGGAATTCGATCGTGGTCCGTACCCCGTCGCCGCCGACCCGGAACTCGCCCAGTGCGCGGTTCATACGGGTCAGCGCCTGCTCGCGGTCGGGTGCCCAGACGACGGTCTTCGCCAGCAGAGAGTCGTAGTCCGGCCCCACCTGCCAGCCGGGGAAGCTGTGGGTGTCGACCCTGACGAACGGGCCTCCCGGGGGGACGAACTCGGTCAGCCGCCCGGGCGTCGGGGCGAAATCCCGGAGCGGGTCCTCGGCGTTGACCCGGCACTCCATGGCCACGCCGTGCGGAGCGATATCCCCCTGGTGCACGCTCAGCGGCAGCCCGGCGGCGATGAGGATCTGCTCGCGGACGATATCGACACCGGTGACCATCTCGGTGACGGGGTGCTCGACCTGCAGCCGGCAGTTGATCTCCATCAGGAAGAACTCGTGGGCCGGCGTCAGGACGAACTCGAACGTGCCCGCCCCGACGTATCCGACCGCCAGGGCACCCTGCACGGCCGACTCGCACATGGCCGTGCGCAACTCGTCCGGCAGATTCGGTGCGGGGGCCTCCTCCACGAGTTTCTGGTGCCGCCGCTGCACCGAGCAGTCGCGCTCGCCGAGGTGCACCGCCGAGCCGTGCCGGTCGCACAGAATCTGTGCTTCGACGTGCCGGGCGTCATCGACGAACCGCTCGAGGTAGAGCCGGTCGTCACCGAAGACGGCACGCGCATGGGCGCGGGTCTCCTTGAAGGCGGACAGCAGGTCGTCAGGCTCGCGCACCACGGCCATCCCACGCCCTCCGCCACCGGCGACCGCCTTGAGAATCACGGGGTAGCCGGTCCGCTGCGCGATCTCCTTCGCCTCCCCGGGCGTGCTGAGCGCCGACATACTGCCCGGCAGCACGGGCAGGCCGGCCGCAGCCATCGCCGAGCGGGCTGCCGCCTTGTCGCCGAGCTGCTCCATCACACCGGGCGACGGGCCGATGAAGGTGATCCCGTTCGCCTCACAGATCTCGGCGAAGTCGGGGTCCTCCGAAAGGAATCCGTATCCGGGGTGAATGGCCTGGGCTCCGGAGAGCATGGCGGCCTCGACGATCGCGGGGACGCTGAGGTAGCTGGCCTTCGAGGGTGCGGGGCCGATGTGCACGGCCTCATCGGCGGAGCGCACCACGGCGGAGTCGCGGTCCGCCGTGGAGTACACCGCGACCGTACGGATGCCGAGCTCGTGGCAGGCGCGGACGATCCGCAGGGCGATCTCCCCCCGGTTGGCGATCAGAACGGTTCTGAACATGAGCGTCAGGCCTCCGGGTCCGTCAGGGGCTCCAGGGCGATGAGGCGCTGCTGGAACTCCACGGGGTGCCCGTCGGGTACGAGAACCTCCACGACCCGGCCTGTGGCATCCGCTTCGACGCTGCTCATCATCTTCATGACTTCGAGCAGGCCGACGGGCTGGCCCGGGCGGACCACGTCGCCGACCGAGACGAACGGGGGCGCTCCCGGTTCGGGAGCGTGGTAGAAGGTGCCGACCGTCGGGGCGACGACGTACCGGACCGGAGCCGGAGGTTCCTGCGCCGGACGGGTCCGGGCCGCGGGGGCCGGCTCCTGGGAAGCCGCCTCGGCGTCGGCGAGGCCGGGTTCGGGCCATTCCAGTTCGACCGCCATGTGCCCGTACTGGAGCTTGATCCTCAGGGGCGGCCTCGGTGCCTCCCTGACGAGGCTCATCGCACTGCGGCACAGGGATTCGAGGTCCTCATGGGCGAGGGGCGCGAGATCGGTGCCGGTGAAGCCGTTCCCGGCGAAGACCAGGCGCCGGCCCTCGTGGTGGTTCGTCCTGTCGGAGTCCTGAGTCACGGTGCACCTCTTCCGGTTCCGATTCCGGTTCCGAGCGGCAGGTCCGTGTCGACGCCGAAGTGGTGGAACCGGCTTCTGCGCTCGCGGAGCAGCCTGGGGGAGTCCCAGGGGACGAGTTCGTCGAGGGTCGCGTCGAGTGCGGCCCCGATCAGCGCAGCCGCCGCCGTATGGTCACTGTGCGCACCGCCCGGTGGTTCGGGGATCACGCCGTCGACGATTCCCAGGCGGAGCAGTTCCCGGGCATCCAGCCGCAGGGCCGCCGCCGCGGTGGGCGCCGCCTCCGGCTCCTTCCACAGGATCGCGGCGCAGCCTTCGGGACTGATCACCGAATACATGCCGTTGGCGCTGACCAGCACCCGGTCCGCGACGGCCAGCGCGAGTGCGCCACCGCTGCCGCCCTCGCCGATGAGTACGGCGACGATCGGCACCGGCAGTCGGGACATCAGGCGCAGGTTCTCCGCGATGGCGACGGCCTGGCCGCTCTGCTCCGACTCGGGGCCGGGGTTGGCGCCCGGCGTGTCGATCAGCGTGACCACCGGAAGACGGAGCTTCGCGGCCATCCGCATCAATCGGGCCGCCTTGCGATACCCGGCCGGGGTGGCCATGCCGAAGTGGTGACGCTGCCGTTCGGCCAGTCCCGGACCGCCCTTGTGGTGGCCGATCAGCATCACCGGCCGGCCGCATCGCAGGCCGGGCCCGCCGACGATGGCGCTGCAGTCCCCGGCCAGCCGGTCGCCGTGCAGTTCATGGAAGTCGTCGAGCAGGTGGTCGGCGTAGTCGAGGATGGTGGGGCGGCCGGGGTGGCGGGCGAGCCGTACGGTCTCCCACGGGTCCCGCTCGGGCAGCTCTTCGGGGTGATGCAGGGTCCCCGAGGGCGGGCCGGGTCCCGTGTTCGCAGGTGACGGGGGCTCAGCTGACCCCAGGGCGAGGAGCCGGCCGAGCGTCGCCCGCAGTGCGGACCGCGGTACGACATCGTCCACCATGCCGTGTTCGAGGAGGAACTCCGCGGTCTGGAAGTCGTCCGGCAGACGCTTGCCCGTGGTCTGCTCGATCACCCGCGGCCCGGCGAAGCCCAGGCGTGCCCCCGGCTCGGCGAGGATCACATCCGCGAGGGTGGCGAACGACGCGGCCACGCCCCCGTAGGTGGGATCGGTGACCAAGGACAGTGTGAGGATGCCCGCCTCGTCGAGTTCGGCCAGCGCTTGCACGGTCTTCGCCATCTGCATCAGGGACAGCACGCCTTCTTGCATGCGGGCGCCGCCCGAGGCGGTGATGAGCAGCAGTGGAATCCGGTGCCGCAGGCTCGTGTGGGCGGCCTCGGTGATGAGCGCACCGACCCCGCACCCCAGGCTGCCGCCGAGGAACTGGAAGTCCATGGTGGCCACGACCACCGGCCGGTCCTCGATCCGGCCCTGCACGCAGACCACGGCCTCGCGCAGGCCGGTCGTGGCCCGGGCGTCCGCGAGCCGGTCCGCGTACGGCCGGGTGTCGGCGAAGTCCAGCGGGTCGTGCAGGGCCTCGACCTGGGGGATGGGCGATGCGGAGGCCGGATCGAGCAGGTGGTCCAAGCGCTGATGCGCGGTCAGCCGAGCCGGCCATCCGCAGTCGGGGCACACCCGCAACGCCCGCCGGAATCGCTTGCCGTAGATCAGGGCGGCGCAGTGCTCGCAGCGCACCCAGTCCGGTGCCCGAGTGATTTCGGAGTCGTCGATGGGGACCATGTCGAGTGCTTCCTCGGCTCTGCGCGCGTCATAGGGATCCGTGCCTCCCCGTGGGGGCACCATCCGGGCCGTTGGGCCCGGGGGGACCACCGCTGGGTGGCAGTGCCGCCTCCCAGCGGTAGAACTCGGCGGCCATGGCGTCCTTCGGGCTCCGCCAGGTCTCGGGGTCGTACGGGCTGACGTAGGCGGCGAGCTTTTCGCTGACCTCCCGGAAGGCCGGATGCCCGGACACCCTGGCGATGCCGGGGCCGGGTGGCTGCTCCGTTTCGATCAGATGCAGATACAGATCGCCGCCGAACTGGAAGAGACTGCGCCCGGTGACACCCACGAGTCCCGGCAACTCGCCGCGGTCGGAAGCCGCGAAGACCTCAGCGATGTCCGGAGCCGAACCCGGTGCCATACGGGCGACGATCAGAGCGCGGTGCATCGAGGGTTCCCTTCGTCGATGGAGCGCCGGACTGGGGGACGTCAGCCCGGTGCGGCCGGGGCGGTGCGCTGCCGGCGGGCCCGCTGTTCGATCTTGTCCCTGATGAGGCCCATCTGGATGCGGGAGTTGCGGTTGATGAGCTCGGCCATGCCGTCGTCGTCGACCGGGGCGCCGGGCTTCATCGCGAAGTCCTGGATCCAGCGCATGCTCGTGCCGTCCGGGACCTGGGCGTACTCCCAGCGGATGTCCATGTGCTCGAAGGGACCGAGCTCGACCCGGTGGGCATGCACGGTGCGGTCGTCGCGGTCCATCACCCGCTCCGAGACCCAGCTCCAGACCTTGCCGTTGGCATCGGGGTGCATCGTCAGGCGGAAGGTCGTGCTGTCGCCCTCGCGGGCGAGTACTTCGACGGACGCGTACTCGCTGAACAGCTGGGGCCAGCGCTCGAGGTCGTTGGTCATGTCCCATACGAGGTCGAGGGGGGCGGCGATGGTGATGTCGTTCTCGGTGTGTCGAGACATGTCATGCTCCAGTCGTCAGGGTGCTGTTGATCAGGTCGATGAACTCGCGCGGGGTCTTTGACTTCTCGGCGTCGACCGGCATCGGCCGGCCGTACCGGTTCTCCAACTCGCCCACGATGCCGAGCAGGCCGAGCGAGTCGAGGCCGTACCCGGCGAAGGTGGCGTCGGGCTGGCTCGCCATCTCCGCCGGGTCGACCGTGAGGCCGGCGCAGGCCTTCATCAGCGTGGCCAGCTCGTCGAAGGTCAGGTGAGCAGTCATCAGGGAAGGCTCCTTTCTCACGAGGGGGAGTCGGTGCTGTGGCGCAGCACGAGCGCCGCGTTCGAGCCCATGAGCCCCCGGCTCAGCACGAGAGCCGACCGCAGCTCGGCCGGGCGAGCGCACCCGGTCACCACATCGAGGTCATGGCAGATGTCGAGGACGCCCGGGGTGGGCGGTACGACGCCGTGTTCCAGGGCGTGCACGGCGGCGACCGCGTCCAGGACGGGAGCCCCGCAGTACGCCCGGCCGGTGCCGGTCTTGGGCGCGGTGACGGGTACGCACCGCGCATGCCGGCCCAGGGCATCGGCGATCGCCAGCGCCTCGGCCCGGTCCGACTCCGGCACGCCGAGCGCGTCCGCGAACACCACGTCGATCTCGTCCGGAGCACACCCGGCGTCCTCCAGTGCCCCCCGGATCGCCTGGGCCAGGCCCTCCCGGGACCCCTCCCACGCGGACGCGCCGGTGAACGTCGCCGCGTGACCGGAGACGGCGGCCCGGGACTGGGCCCCTCGGCGGCGAGCCACCGCCTCCTCCTCGATCACCAGCATGGCGCCGCCCTCGGCGGGCACGAACCCGCAGGCGTCGGCGGTGAAGGGCAGATAGGCGCGGGCCGGGTCACCGGACCTGCTCAGTTCCTCGTACCCGAGCTGGCAGACGACCGAGTAGGGGGCCAGCGGGGCCTCGGCCGCGCCGACGACGACCGCGTCGGTGCCGCGCCGGATGCTCCGGCCGGCCTGCGCGAGCGCATCCAGGCCGCCGGCCTCGTCGCTGGCGACGACCGAGCACGGCCCCTTGAAGGCACCACGGATCGATATCTGGCCGGTGCTCGCGGCGTAGAACCAGGCGATGGACTGGTACGGGCCGACGTAGTGCGAGCCCTGTCCCCACAGCCGTTGCAGTTCCCGTTGTCCGAACTCGCCGCCACCTGACCCGGCGGCGGTCACCACCCCCACGGCGAACGGCGAGGTGGGGTCGCCGGCGCTGCCGAGCCGGGCGTCGTCCAGCGCCTCGACGGCGGCGGCCATCGCGAAGTGCGTGAACCGGTCGGTCTGGACGAGGTAGCGCTCCTCGATGACCTGGGCCGGGTCGAATCCGCGGACCTCGCCCGCGACCCGCAGCGGCAGGTGCTCGCACCCCTCGCGCGAGACCAGGTCGAGGACGTTGATCCCCTCCTTCGTCGCCTTCCAGAAGGCCTCGGCGGTCGTCCCGTTGGGGGCGACGACACCGATACCGGTGACGACCGAACGCCGGTCCTGCGGGGAGCTCATCCGGTCCTCCCGCCTGTTCTCAGGACCACCGCGGACTGGAAGCCGCCGAACCCGCTGCCGATCGAGAGCACGGTGCGCAGCGGCATGGGGCGCGCGGTCCGCGGCACATAGTCGAGGTCGCACTCCGGGTCCGGGTGCTCGTAGTTCGCGGTCGGCGGCACCACGGAACGGGCCAGGGCCAGGGCGCACGCCGCGACCTCTATCGCGCCGATCGCCCCGAGCGAATGGCCCACCATGGATTTGATCGAGCTCATCGGCACGTGGTACGCGTGCGCGCCCAGCGACCGTTTCACCGCGGCCGTCTCATGGCGGTCGTTCTGCTGCGTGCCCGAGCCGTGCGCGTTGACGTAGTCGACGTCCGAAGCGTCGATCCGGGCCTGGTCGAGCGCGCGGTTGATCGCCTCGGCCATCTCGATGCCCTCCCGGGTCAGCCCGGTCATGTGGTAGGCGTTGCCGAACGTGGCGTAGCCCCGGACCTCGCAGTAGAGCGGCGCGCCGCGGGCGCGGGCGTGGTCCAGCTCCTCCAGAACCAGCACGGCGCAGCCCTCGCCCATGACGAAGCCGTCCCGGCGGGCGTCGAACGGGCGGGAGGCGTGGTCCGGGTCGTCGTTGTTGGGCGAGGTCGCCTTGATCGCGTCGAAGCACGCCACCGTGATGGGAGAGATCGGCGAATCCGAGGCGCCTGCGACGCACACCTCGGCCTTGCCCTCCTCGATGGCGTGAAAGGCGTACCCGATCGCGTCCAGGCCGGAGGTGCATCCGGTCGAGACGGTCTGCACCGGGCCGCGGGCACCGACCCGTTCCGCGACCTCGGACGCGAGCGCGCTCGGCGAGAACGCCCGGTGCAGATGCGGGCCGGCCGGCCGGTGGTCCACGTCCCAGCGCTCCCCGGCGCCGCTGACCTTGACGTAGTCCTGCTCGAGGCGGGTGGTGCCGCCGACCGCGGTGCCCAGGGACACCCCGATGCGCCAGGGGTCCTCCGCCGCGGGATCGAGACCGGAATCGCGTACCGCCTCGTCGGCGGCCACCAGCGCGAACTGGACGTAACGGTCGGCGCGTTCTGTCTGTTGCTCGTCGAGACCGTGCCCGGCGGGGTCGAAGTCGCACTCTGCCGCGATGCGCGAGCGGAACCCCGCCGGATCGAAGAGCGTGATCCCCCGGGTCGCCGTGCGGCCCTCGGTGAGCAGGTCCCAGAACGCCGGCACGCCCACACCGCCCGGAGCGACGACGCCGACCCCCGTGACCGCCACCCGCCGGGTCACGGCATCGTCTCCACTCGGTCATCAGGCTCCGGCGGTGCGCTGCTCTCCGTGCTCGCTGTGCTCTCCGTGCCCTCGGTGTCGACATGGCCGAGCTCCGGGCGCGGAGCCAGCGGGCCGAGATGGAACACCATCCGGGCCTCGGACTTCCCCACATTCCGGAAGCGGTGCCGCATGTGACGGGGGATCATCAGGCCCTGGTCGGGCCGCAGCGGGTGCGGTTCCCCGTCCAGGTCCACCTCGAGTGCACCGGTCACGACGTAGACGAACTCTTCGGAGTACGGGTGGTAGTGCTCGCCGATGCGCTCACCGGGCTGCATGATGGCCATCCCCATGAAGCCGCTCGTGGCGCCCACCGCGGTGGGTGTGAGCATGGCGCGCAGGTCTCCTCCGCGCTTGCGGTTCGGCCGGGTCTCGCTGAGGTCCACGATGCGTGGGCGTTGCGTGGTCATGGTGGCTACCTCCAGGTGGCGTGGTGCCGGTGGCGGTGAGCAGGCGACCCGCGTCGGTTGGGGGCACCCCCCAGCGGTAGCTGGGGGAGTGGTGCCGGTCAGTAATCCGACGCCCGACGGTCGGTGATCAGATCCATGTCGCAGCGCGCGAGGAACCGCGCGAGATGGTCTTCGTCGGTCAACTCGCCGTCCGTACCTGCGTCGACCAGCCGGCCCAGCACCGCTGCCTTGCGACGGCTGGTGACGCCGAGCGCCGGCCCCAGCTCGCGATCGAGGGGTCCACGCAGATCGATCAGCCGGACGACGACGTCGTCACGCTGGAAGACGGTGCTCGCCGAGACCGGGCTGGAGGGGTCGCTCGCCACCAGCTCGCCCTGGTGCGCCAGCAGTCTGGCCACGGCCATGCCGCAGCCCGGCTTGACCGGGTAGAGCACCGCGTGGCGCCGGACGCTCTCGGGTTCCGGCCCAGCGGTCGCGACATGGTGCACCGCCGGGAGCGCCGCTCGGGTGAAGAACAACCGCGCGGAGTCCGGATCGCCCAGGTCCCGGTCCTGCTCCAGATGCGGGTTGATCGCCTCCTCGACGGCCCTGACCTCGGGCTGTCTGGCCACATGGCGCAGCGCCGCGACCAGGTCGCCCTGCACCTCGACGGTCCGTACGACCCGGTTGCCGTGCATGAAGAGCGAGGTGCGACGCAGCCGGGTGGTGTCGTCGACCCGGGCTTCCGGCGAGGCGTAGTCGGCCAGGATCTCGGCGACGGCAGCCTCGCTGCCGGGTTTGACGGTGAAGGTGAGGGCGTGCCGGACCACCCCGTCCCCGAGCCGGGGGGACGTCTGGAGCGTGCCCTTGCTGGTCCGGGGGCCCAGCGGGCGGATCTCCGGGGTCTCCCGCAGCACGCTGAAGCGCAGCGACCGGGTGTCCCGTACGCAGCTGTGCAGCGGCTGCACCATCTCGACGTGTTCCTCGCTGTTCACCCAGGTCAGGAAGGGTGGTGCGCTCTCCCATTCGCTCGTGATGAGCCACTGCGACGGGTTCTCGATCGACTGGCACAGCTGGTCGCTGACGTGTCCGGGTACGGACGCGACCTGTTGCCGAAGGCGCTCATACGCTTCGAGAAAGCGCTGTTGAGCACCGTCCTTGAGGTCCAGCAGCAGAACGACCCGAAGCCGGGAGCCATCGAAGGCCGACTGCGACACCTTGTCCGACAGCGTTGTCATCGTGTGTGCACCTCCTTCACGTCCGGGCCCCGCGTCCTGCCGGTGTCGTCCGCGCGTCGGCGCGCTGCGGTGCACCGGGGGTGGAGTCCGAGTGTGAGTGACCGGGCGGATGTCGGCTGTCAACCTCCTTGGCCGGGGCGGCGGTCCCGGAATCGATCGTGGGCCGGTCCCACGGGCGGCGCGAGATGTGTGGGCCATTCGTGTGAATCGGCGAACGAAACCTCCTCGGTCGGGCATGGAGAACTCCGTCTCGGTACGGCACCCGGAGCTGGAGGATCGATGAACTCGAAGGTCGACGACCGCGTCCCGGTCCTCATCGTCGGCGGCTCCCTGGTGGGCCTGTCCGCATCGCTCTTCCTGGGCCGCCTGGGTGTCGGGCACCTGCTGGTCGAGAAGCACCCGGGCACCTCGCTGCACCCCCGCGGACGCGGGAACAACGTGCGCACGATGGAACTCTTCCGGGTGGCCGGCGCAGAGCAGCCGATCCGCGAAGCGGCCTCGGTACTGGCGGACAACCACGGCATTCTGCAGGCGGTGTCGCTCACCGGGGACGATCAGGAGTGGCTGTTCAAGGAGATCGACCCAGGTGGCGCGGTCGCCCGTTTCAGCCCCACCGGGTGGTGCCTGTGCAGCCAGAACGACCTGGAGCCGGTGCTGGTGCGCTGTGCCCGCGAGCACGGCGGCGAGCTGCGGTTCGGCACCGAACTCCTCTCCTTCGAGCAGGACGAGGAGGGGGTGACCGCGGTGGTGAAAAGCCGGGACACCGGGGAACACCGTACGGTGCGCGCGGACTACCTCATCGGGGCGGACGGGCCGCACAGCCATGTCCGGGAGCGGCTCGGCATCGGCCAGACAGGCCCCGGAGACCTGTTCCACAACGTGAGCATCACCTTCCGCTCCCGGCGCCTCGCGGACGTGGTCGGTGAGCGTCGCTTCATCGCCTGCTATCTGACCAACCCCGAGGCGGACGGGGCGCTGCTCCCGGTGGACAACAGGGAGCAGTGGGTGTTCCACGCCCCCTGGCACCCCGACCGGGGCGAGACGCTCGAAGACTTCCCCGACGAGCGGTGCGCGGAGTACATCCGCAGGGCGACCGGCGCGCCCGGCCTCGACATCGAGATCACCGGCAAGGCCCCGTGGCATGCCGCGGAACGCGTGGCGGAACGGTACTCGGCCGGCCGGGTCTTCCTCGCCGGGGACTCCGCCCACGAGATGTCCCCCACCGGCGCGTTCGGCTCGAACACCGGTATCCAGGACGTCCACAACCTCGCCTGGAAGCTCGCCGCCGTGCTGGCCGGATGGGCGGGCCCCGGACTGCTGGAGAGCTATGAGACGGAGCGGCAGCCGGTGGCGCGGGCGACGAGCGCTCGCGCCTCGGCCCGGTCCGCGGAGCACAGCCACCCGGGCTACACGCCCGCCCCCGGCTCGGCCGGCGGCAGACAGAGCGGCGTGCTCACGGTCGCCCTGGGCTATCGCTACACCCGGGGCGCGGTCGTCGGCGTCGACTCCGAACTGCCGCCCGTACCCGAGCGGATGCAGCTGACGGGCGAGCCGGGCACCCGGGCCCCGCACCTGTGGCTCGAGCACCGCGGTGCCCGGCTGTCCACACTGGATCTCTACGAACGGACGTTCGTCCTGCTCAGCGGATCCAACGGCGCGTCATGGCACTCGGCGGCGCTGCGCGTCGCCGACCGGCTGTCCGTGCCGCTCACCTCCTGCCGCATCGGTGACGACCTGATGGTGCCCACGGAAGCCGACTGGGCCGACGCGCACGGTACGGCGCCGGGTGGTGCGGTGCTGGTGCGTCCGGACGGCTTTGTGGCCTGGCGGGCCACGGATCCCGTGCCGGACCCGGAACGGACCGTGCACGACGTTCTGGTCTCGGTACTCGGCCGGAACTGACCCTCCGCGGCGCACCCGGCGCCGGGCCATCCTGCCTGAAGGGATCACCAGCGCGAGACGCCCCAACCGCGGGACACGGCTGCGACGACCCATGGCCGTACGACGTTCTCCCGACGCTCTTCTCGCTCACATCGGATCGAATCCGCCGAGTTTGGGCACCGGCTAGGAGAGGGGGCGGTCATCCGACAGCAGATGGGTCACGATGAACACCTCAATGGCGACTCCCGGTGAGAGCCCTCATGATCCCTTCGCCGTGAACCGGGCGGCGTCGGTGCACCGCAGCCACACCTCTCCGCACCTGCGTCGCGCCCGCAGCACGGATCAGGGCGGACGCGGCCTGTTCCTGGTGGCCCAGGTCACCGAGAGGTGGGGTACGCGTTACGGGCGGGAGGGCAAGACCGTATGGACCGAGCAACCGTCCCCCAGCTAATGCTGGGTGGGGGTGCCCCCGGCGTTGGTCCCCCTCGGCCTAACGGCCTGGGTGGGGGTCCCCCCGCGGCAGCTGGGGGAGTGGCCCCCAAGGGGAGGGCCCTCAGGTCCTCGCCGCGCCGTGATCCCTCTCGGAGCCCATGGCGGGCCGTCCGGAGCAGTGGGCGATACGGTCTCGGGCATCCGGGTACGCGCCTGAGGGCACGGCACATCACGGTCGGCCGGAGGAGGCGCAGTTGAGCACGGAATTGTGGATTGTCGCCGCGGTGGCGACCGGGCTGGTCGTTCTGACCGTCGTCCTGACTGTCCGTCTTCTGGTGAAACTGGTCGCGGCCCGGCGTCGGCTCCGCGCGGCCGGCATCCCGCTGGAGCGCAAGGCGGCCTACTGGGGAGCCGTGCTCTACGTGCTCTGCCCGGTGGACCTGCTGCCCGACCCGGTCCTCCTCGACGACATCGGCGTTCTGCTGGTGGCCCTCCGTACGCTGCACAGCGCCGCGGACAGGCCCGGCCGGGGTGATGGACGACGAGACCGGAGGCGCGGGTTGACCTCGGACAGTTCGGTGCGCACGACCAAGAAGGGCTGAGGGCCACCAGGTTGGGGCGGTTGTCTTCGTGCGGTGTGGTACTGCGATTGCCGACGGCGGACGCTCGCGCAGCGCTCTCCGCTGCGCGAGTCCGGCGGGTCCGACCGTCGTTACGGCCACGTGCTGCCCGCGCCTGGGAAGGCTTAGGGCTTATTGCACTGCTTCCACGCCATGTGGTAGACGGTGCTGTAGCTGGCGTCCGTCGAGTCCATGGTCATGAAGCTGGTCGTCTTGCTCGTGTCGGATGTGCCCTTGTTGACCCGCAGTTCGGTGTTGATGTTGAAGTTGCGCTTCTCACCACAGGGCGCCCAGACAAGCTGCGCGATCTCCGTGACGTCGGAGGCCTGCCAGTTGTCCTCGTAGGGGCCCGCGAACGTGTGGTTCTTGTGGACCGTCTCCTCGTGTCCCTGGAAGTAGTAGTTGGCTCGTTCCACTCCGCTCGCGCCCTTTGCCAGAGACGCGAATCCGCGGTAGTCGGCCCTGGCGATGGCGTAGGTGAAGCCATGCGGGACGTGGACGATCAGGCTGAGCTGGCAGTTCTTGCGGAAGTCGGTGGGCTTGGAGCCGACGCCCACCTGGGCGAGGTACTGGCTGTACGTCACGGTGAACGCCGTGTTGTCTTCAGAGACGGCGACGGCCGCGGTGTCCTTCGGGCAGCCCGATCCGTTGACCGTGGCGAGTTCGATCACGATCTTGTCCGGCGGCGGGTCGATCTTCGATGGCGCGCCTGAGGCGGACGTCGTCGAGGTGAGTAAGGCTGCGACCGCACCGGCCACAGCCAGAGTTCTGTACATGGGGGGTCTCCCTTCGATCGCCGGCGTCCTGCACTGAGGGAGGTGAAGGACCTGCTGAAATTGCGTGCACATGTCAGCACGGTGCAACGATCCTGTGAAGGGGGCTTGCACACAGTTTTGACGCGGCCACGTCAATAGCGCGCGCGAATAAGTCGACTTCTCGATCGGCCGGAAAAGGCGTTGCCAACGCGTCGTTGAGGCCTCGAGCGCGACCGCCGCATCCCCCGTTCCGGCCAGGGCATCCCTACGTCCCGATGGGGTACAGCGTGCCGCGTCGCGTGGGCGCGGGCCGCGGGCAACCCATGATCGTGGCGTGCCGCCTCCGCGGCGAGAGGCCGTTCGCTCAGCAGCAGTTCGCGGGCTCGGTAAGGTCTCGAGACATGCAGACCACGCTGCAGGGTGCTTCGGTCACGCTGCGACCGGCCATGGACGCCGACGCCCCGGTGCTCACCCGGATCCGCGCGACGCCGGAGGTATACCGGCGCTGGCGTGGTGGGGCCGACCTGGCATCGGACGTGGCGGCCGATCTCGCCGACCCGAGCATCCAGACGTTCGCGATCGAGTACGAGGAGCGCGTCGTCGGGGCGATCCAGTGGGGTGCGGAGACAGAGCCGGACTATCGGCACGCGACCATCGACATCTATCTCGACCCCACGGTGCACGGCCGGGGCCTGGGCACCGACGCGGTCCGTACCCTCGCACGGCACTTGATCGCCGACCACGGCCACCACCGACTGGTCATCGATCCCGCGGCCGACAACGAGGCCGCCATCCGGTGCTATCGCAAGGTGGGTTTCCGGCCGGTCGGGATCATGCGCCGCTACGAGCGCGGTCCGGACGGCACGTGGCACGACGGCCTTCTGATGGACCTTTTGGCGGATGAACTCGACCAGGGCTCGGGACCCACCTGAGGGCACCCCAGCAGTAGTCCCCCCGGGCCCAACGGCCCGGGCGGAGGCTCCTGGGGGCGTATCTCCACCCAGCGGTTCACCGGACTGAACGTGCCGAGGTCGGTTCCCGTATCACTCCTTGGGCGTCGCGCATCCCGCGGCGCACGGAGCACCCAGGAGTGCCCCCGCCGGACACCAGAGCTCGAGGGACCCGCCATGAACCATCCGAGCAGTCTGCCCCTGCACGCCCTCCCGGACGGGGAGGCCGAAATCCGTCTGGTACTTCACCTGCGCTGGGAGGATGTCGCCGCGCTCGGCCAGGAGGCCGGGCGGCTCGCCGCCCAGATGCAGCGCCCGGTCAGCCTGGACGAGGCGGTGAGTCATCGGCTGCGGTCCCGGTCCGCCCATGCCAAGCCCGTGCAGGAGCGGAGCCAGCCCCCTGCCGGGACGTCGCCGGCCCACGCGGCGCTGACGTCCAGCTCCCCGTCCGAGCATGCCCGGCAGGCGATTGACAAGATCAACGGAAGCGCCGGTGGCCCCGCGTCGGTGCCCGCCGCCGCCTCCGTCCCCTCCTCCGCCGGCGCGTCGAACGGCTACTTCCGCGACACCACGGAGCGGCCCGCCGGCGTCCAGCGCTCGTAGGCCCTGACCGACCGGACAAGGACCTAGCCGACGTCCGGCCGGCCCGCCGTCCCGGGCGCGCACGCCCGCACAAGGATCGGGTGAACGGTCGACCAGAGGAAGGGAGGCTGAATTCGGGCATTTGCGCTTCGCCCGTTATGAGAGCTTGATATCAGTTTGCCGCAGGTTTATCGTCCGGTGACGATGACGCAACGCAGGGTGGTCGCCCGCCTCGTCTGCTGAGCACCGGAAGTGAGGTGGAGGGCGCATGGCCGGACGAGCCCATCCGGCAGCAATCCGCCGCCACCGCACGGCAGCTCCGGGCAGCCGCGGCGCGCGGCGGTTGCGAGCCCTGGCCGTCCTCCTTCTGCTGGCGTCGCCGGTCGCCGCGTGCGGGGACTCGGAGAGGGCCGAACGAGCAACGCTCAACTGGTACAACTTCCCCGACGACTCAGGGGCGTTGCAGAGCGCGGCCGACAACTGCAGCCGGGCGTCCGAGGGCCGCTACGACATCCGCTACCACAGGCTCCCCCGGACCGCCGACGGCCAGCGGCAGCAGCTCGTTCGCAGGCTGTCCGCCGAGGACGACTCGCTCGACATCCTCGGACTCGACGTGACCTGGGCCCCGGAGTTCGCCGAGGCCGGCTGGATCCGGCCCTGGACCGGGGGAGTCCGCGAGCAGGCGACCGAAGGCACGCTGCGGGTCCCGCTGGAGTCGGGCACCTGGGAGGGCAAGCTGTACGCCGTCCCGTACAACACCAATACGCAACTGCTCTGGTACCGGGACGACCTGGTTCCCACCCCACCGAAGACCTGGGCCGAGATGCTCGACATGGCCCGCGACCTCGCGAAGCAGCGCAAGCCGCACTACGTGGAGATCCAGGGTGCCCAGTACGAGGGGCTGACCGTCTGGTTCAACACCCTGGTGGAGAGTGCCGGAGGGTCCATCCTCACGCCCGACGCCCAGAAGCCCTCGCTGGGCCCACCGGCCGTCAAGGCGGCCCAGATCATGCGCGATCTGGCGACCTCGCCGGCCGCGGATCCCTCCCTCACCAACCAGATGGAGGACGAGAACCGGCTGGCCATGGAGGCCGGCACCGCGGCCTTCGAGCTCAACTATCCGTTCGTCTATCCGTCGATGAAGGCGAACAACCCGAAGCTCTTCGAGCACTTCCGCTGGGCGCCCTATCCCCGGGTGGACGCCGACCGGCCGACACGTCCGACGATCGGCGGCATCAACCTCGCGATCAGCTCGTACTCGCGCCATGCCGAGCTGGCCCACGAGGCCGCCCTGTGCTTGCGCAGCCGGGAGAACCAGCTGGCCGCCGCGCTCAAGGGCGGTCTGCCGCCCACCCTCCGGAGCCTGTACAGCGACCGGGCCCTCGTCGATGACTATCCGTTCGCCCAGGAGATTCTGAACGCACTGGAGTCGGCCAGCGTCCGCCCCGCGACCCCCGCCTATCAGAACCTGTCGATCGTCATCTCCCATACCCTCTCGCCCCCGTCGGCGATCAGTCCGGCCGGCTCGGTCGACGAGATCCGCGGCCAGATCACCGACGCCCTGCAATCCAAGGGGCTGGTCCCGTGAGCTATCCGTGCGCATGCTCCGCTCCCGCCGTGCCCGAGGAGAGACGGCGATGAGCGGCTCGGCGACGCCGGCCGGCGCCGCACCCCCGATGGCTTCCCGGCAGCCGGCGGGCCGCAAGGCACGATCCGTGGGGCTGCGGCAGGAACAGCGCCTGGGCTGGCTGTTGTGCGCCCCCGCCGTCCTCGTCATGCTCGCCGTGACGGCGTACCCCATCGGCTACGCCGTCTATCTCTCCCTGCAGCGGCACGATCTGCGCTTCCCCGCGATGGCCGAGTTCGTGGGCTTCAGCAATTACGCGGCGGTGCTGACTTCCGAATTCTGGTGGGACGCCTTCCTGGTGACGGTCGTGATCACCGCCGTCTCGGTGGCCATCGAACTCGTCCTGGGCATGGCGCTCGCCCTGGTCATGCACCGCACCCTGTTCGGCCGGGGCTCCGTGCGGACCGCCATCCTCGTCCCGTACGGCATCGTCACGGTCGTGGCCGCTTTCTCCTGGCAGTACGCCTGGACACCGGGCACCGGATACCTGGCATCGCTGCTGCCCGCCGGCAGTGCGCCGCTGACGGAGCAGTGGCAGGCCATCGGACTGATCATCCTCGCCGAGGTGTGGAAGACGACCCCCTTCATGGCGCTGCTCCTGCTGGCCGGGCTCGCGCTGGTGCCGGAGGAGACGCTGCGGGCCTCCATGGTCGACGGTGCGAACCCGTGGCAGCGCTTCTTCCTGGTCACGCTGCCGCTGATGAAGCCGGCGATCCTGGTGGCCCTGCTGTTCCGCACGCTGGACGCCTTCCGGATCTTCGACAACATCTTTGTCCTCACGCGCGGCGCGCACGACACCGGCTCCGTGTCGATCCTCGGCTACGACAACCTGTTCACCGCGTTGAACCTGGGCATCGGGTCGGCGATCTCGGTGCTGATCTTCCTCTGCGTCGCGATCATCGCCTTCGTCTTCGTCAAGCTGTTCGGCACGGCCGCACCTGGCTCGGAGGTGAGTCGCTGATGGCCGAAGCAGGCAAGAGACATGTCGTCGGCTGGAGCGTCGTCAATCTGGTGGTGGTGCTCTATGCACTGTTCCCGGTGTGGTGGATCGCGGCGCTGTCCTTCAAGGACCCCAGCACGCTCGCGGATGGCAACTTCATCCCCACCAAGTGGAGCCTGGAGAACTACCGGGGGATCTTCGAAACCTCGGAGTTCACCCGTGCACTGATCAACTCGATCGGCATCGCCCTGATCGCCACCCTCATCGCGGTCGTCCTGGGCACGATGGCCGCGTACGCGGTGGCCAGACTGCGCTTCCCGGGCAAGCGGCTGCTCATCGGCATGTCCCTGATGATCGCCATGTTCCCACCGATCTCCCTGGTCTCACCGCTGTTCGACATCGAGCGCGTGCTCGGCCTCTTCGACACCTGGCCCGGACTGATCATCCCGTACATGACCTTCTCGCTGCCGCTGGCGATCTACACCCTGTCGGCGTTCTTCCGGGAGATCCCCTGGGACCTGGAAAAGGCGGCCAAGGTGGACGGGGCCACGCCCGCCCAGGCCTTCCGGCTGGTGATCGCTCCGCTGGCGGCACCGGGGGTCTTCACCACCGGGATCCTCGTCTTCATCTTCTGCTGGAACGACTTCCTGTTCGCGATCTCGCTGACCTCCACCACCGCGGCCCGCACGGTGCCGGCCGCGATCGCGTTCTTCACCGGCAGCTCCCAGTTCCAGCAGCCCACCGGGTCGATCGCCGCGGCTGCCGTGGTGATCACCGTGCCGATCATTATTTTCGTACTGTTGTTCCAGCGGCGCATTGTCTCCGGACTGACCTCCGGAGCCGTCAAGGGCTGACCGGCTCCCGACCGCACGCCCCGGTACGAGGGCGCCGACTTCAGGACAAGGAAGAACGACCGTGGCCGAGATCATTCTTGAGGGCATCACCAAGCGCTACCCGGACGGCGGCGTCGCCGTGAAGGACGTCGACCTCCACATCCAGGACGGCGAGTTCGTGATCCTGGTCGGCCCGTCCGGATGCGGCAAGTCGACCACGCTGAACATGATCGCGGGCCTGGAGGACATCACCGAGGGAACGCTGCGCATCGGCGACCAGGTGGTCAACGACAAGGCGCCCAAGGACCGGGACATCGCCATGGTGTTCCAGAGCTACGCCCTGTACCCGCATATGAGCGTGCGGGACAACATGGGGTTCGCGCTGCGGCTGGCCAAGGCCGACAAGGACACCATCCGGTCCAAGGTCGAAGAGGCGGCACGCTTCCTCGACCTCACCGAGCATCTGGACCGCAAGCCCGCCAACCTCTCCGGTGGCCAGCGGCAGCGCGTGGCCATGGGGCGGGCCATCGTCCGCAACCCCAAGGCCTTCCTCATGGACGAGCCGCTGTCCAACCTGGACGCCAAACTCCGCGTCCAGATGCGGACCCAGATCTCCCGGCTGCAGCAGCGGCTGGGCACCACCACCGTGTACGTCACGCACGACCAGACCGAGGCGATGACCCTCGGCGACCGCGTCGTGGTGCTGCGGAACGGCGTCGTCCAGCAGGTCGGCACGCCACAGCACCTCTACGACGAACCGCGCAATCTCTTCGTGGCCGGATTCATCGGCTCCCCGGCGATGAACTTCCTCCGCGCCACGCTCGAAGGGAACAGCCTGCGCACCTCCCTCGGCGCCCTGCCCCTCGACGACCGGGCGCGCCAGGCGCTGGAGCGGCAGAATGCGCCGCGCGAACTCATCGTCGGCTTCAGGCCGGAGGACTTCGAGGACGCCTCACTGGTGGACGCCGCCCATGACCCCTCCGCCTTCACCCTCACCGCCACCGTGGACGTCCTGGAATCCGTCGGCTCCGACGTCTACGCGTACTTCACCGAGGAAGCCGGCCCGGCCACCAGCGAGACCCTGGAGGAACTCGCCGCGGACTCCGGTCTCAAGGACACCGGCTCGGCGCGCCCGCCGATCGTGACCCGCCTGAACGCGGCCACCCGGGCCCGCGAAGGCCAGCCGATCGAACTGTGGCTCAACACGAAGAACGCCCATATCTTCGACCCGGCCAGCGGAGTCAACCTCACCCATCCCGAGGACGCCGACCGCCCGTAGCCCGGGCGGCAGTGACGGCGGGCCCGGTCGTCCGGGCCGCCGTCACTGCTGCGCAGGGCCGCCGCCCGCGAGTTCAGGCCCGACTGCCGGTGAGGCTGGCGAACACGACCACGTTGTCGCTGTAGTAGTGCTTCGCCTGGGAGTACCGGCCGCCGCAGGTGATCAGGCGCAGCCCCGCGTGGTCGACGTTCCGGTAGACCTGCACGGTGGGGAACCGGTTCTTGGGGAACTGCGCGATCCGGTCAACCGTGAACTCGGCCGTCTTCCCGTCCTGGCGGGCCACTTCGATCGTGTCCCCGGCCTTGAGGGCGGACAGGCGGTGGAACACCGACGGTTCGCCGTTCCACGTCACATGCCCGGCGATGACCGCCGGTCCCCGCGCACCCGGGGTGGGCCCCGGCGCGTACCAGCCCGCCTTGGCGTGATCGCGCGGTGTCTCCATGGCACCGCCCTTCCCCTGCCCCAGCTTCTCCAAGGTCGAGGACACGTTGAGCGAGGGGATGGAGATCCGTTCCGGCACCGACGCGGGCATGTCCTGGGCCCGCTGCCCCCCGTCCCCGGAGCCGTCGGCGGACTGCTCTCCCTGCGCCTGCCCGCCATCCTGCGCCGGGGGCTGACCCGCGGGGAGCGACCGCGGCGGCGCCGACTCCTGGCCCGAGCACCCGGCGACGAGGAGGACCGCCGCGGTTATGGCGACCAGGGAATGGGCGGCCGTACGGATCCGGCGGCGCGGCGGGGGCAGGAAACCGTGCCTCCCACGGCGGTTCATGCGGCGCTCCGGTCAGTCGGCTCGGTGGCCGTCGTCAGGGACCGCCTCCGCCCCAGAGCGAGCGCGCCCGCCACCACCACGAAGGCGAACCCGCCGGCGGCGATCAGCAGGGTGGGCATCTCGGTGTTCTCGGTGGGCCCGGTGCCGGTCTCGACCCCGCCCACCGGGATGGAGCCGACAGCCGCGCCCTTGACGAGGCCGCAGTTGGCCGGAGCCGTCGCCTCCTGGGGAAGCTTGGGGTCGAGTTCGCTCTTGCCCGCGCCCTCGAAGTCGTACTCGTTGTTGCCGTTGGGGTCGATGCCGTGCTGCACGATGTGCAGGTCCTTGATGTGGTCGACCACGTCCTGGGAGACGGTGATCGTGCGTTCGTAGGAGAGCCTGCCCTGCGCGTCCGCCGCGGGCATGCGGTCGACGGCGAGGCCACTGTCCGGCGTCGTGTCGCCCTGGGTGGTGAGCGAGATGTTGATGTCGCCGTAGTCGGGGGTGGCTTCGGTGTTGTTGAGGATCCCGTCACCGTCGGTGTCGTCGCTCGCGTCAGGGCAGTGGAAGTCATGGCCGTCGGTGGAGCCGTGCAGGTGCTGCGCGGATGGCTGGCCCGGTACCAGTCCCTCGGACTCGATCTTCACGGTCAGCTGCGTGCCCTCGACGCTGAGCAGCGCCGTACCGGAAGAGCCGGTGTTGTTCAGCTGCTCGAGATCGATCTGGTGCGCCGAGCCGTGGCTGGACGCCGTGGCGGGGGACGCGACCGCCGTCAGGACCAGGGCCGCGGGCAGGGCGACGAGTGCGGCAAGGCGAGTGGTGCGCTGGGCTATCACGATCGTTCATTCCCTTTCGGCGGCCTCCGCGGGGAGGGGCCGCAGTCTCTCGGGGGCTCGGAGCGGCACCTCACCCCCTCCCGCCGGGCCGATGACCCGGTCCGGCGGGCGAGCGCGAGGCGTCTGACTGTCCATTCGGAGCCCGCTCGCCCCCGGATTGGTCCGTCATCGAGAAAAAGCGGGCCGGTGCCGGGTACGCCCGGCCACGGCCCGAAGAAATGGCCGAGTCCCGGTGAACGTGCCATGATCGCGGCGAGCGACCGGGCGGTGCTGATCGCGGATGCGGGAACTCCCCCCTACCTCCCCCTGGGGGTACCCCCACCCGGCAGCGGCATGGCGCGCGTCAGCGGACCGGAGGACGTCAACGCGACGGTGACCCATCCCTCGACGGATCCGGCCCCTGTGCCGCGCACCGCGAGGCGGGTGTGGAGGTGGTCGAGGCATGAAGCTGACGATTCTGGGCGGCGGTGGATTCCGCGTCCCCCTCATCTACCGGGCGTTGTTGGGCGACCGGGGCGAGGGGCGGGTCACGCAGGTGACCCTGTACGACCTCGACGCCGCGAGGCTGTCGGCCATCGGCCGTGTCCTCGCCCAACAGGCCGAGAGCCTGGCCGCGGGGACCCCGACAGAGTTCGCCCGGCCTCCTGAGGTCACCGTCACCACCGACCTCGACGCGGCGCTTCAGGGCGCCGACTTCGTCTTCTCGGCCATCCGCGTCGGCGGGCTCGAAGGGCGGGCGGCCGACGAGCGCATCGCCTTGGCCGAGGGCGTCCTGGGCCAGGAGACCGTCGGCGCGGGCGGCATCGCGTACGGCCTGCGTACGGTCCCGGTCGCCGTCGGCATCGCCCGGCGGATCGCGGCGCTCGCTCCCGAGGCCTGGGTCATCAACTTCACCAACCCTGCGGGGCTCGTCACCGAAGCGATGTCCCGTCACCTCGGCGACCGGGTCATCGGCATCTGCGACTCGCCCGTCGGCCTCGGCCGGCGCGTCGCCCGCGCGCTCGGCGTGCATCCCGACGAGGCGTGGGTCGACTACGCGGGCCTCAATCACCTCGGCTGGCTCCGCGGGCTGCACGTCGCCGGACGCGACCAACTGCCCCGCCTGATGGCCGACACCGAGGCCCTCACCTCCTTCGAGGAGGGCAGGCTCTTCGGCGCCGCATGGCTGCGCTCGCTCGGCGCCGTCCCCAACGAGTATCTGCACTACTACTACTTCACCCGCGAGGCGGTGCAGGCGGCGCGAGAGGCGAAGCAGACCCGGGGCGCGTTCCTCCGTGACCAGCAGCAGCACTTCTACGAGGCCGTGGCGCGTGGTGACGAGCCCCCGCTGCAGGCGTGGGACCGCACCCGCGCGGAGCGCGAGGCCACGTACATGGCCGAGAACCGTGAGGTCGCGGGGATCGGTGAACGCGACGCCTGCGACCTGGAGTCCGGCGGCTACGAGCAGGTCGCCCTCGCCCTGATGCGGGCCATCGCCAGGAACGAGCACACCACGCTCATCCTCAACGTCCGCAATCGCAGCACGCTGTCGGTGCTGGACGCCGACGCCGTCATCGAAGTGCCCTGCCGCGTGGACGCGGACGGCGCCCACCCCGTCTCCGTCGCCCCGCTGCCCTACCACGCCACCGGCCTCGTCTGCGCCGTCAAGGCGGTCGAGCGCGAGGTCATGGCCGCCGCGGAGAGCGGCTCCCGTGCGGCCGCCGTCAAGGCCCTCGCCCTCCACCCGCTCGTCGACTCCGTGCACATCGCCCGCCGGCTCCTGGAGGGCTACCTGAACGAGCACCCGGGGCTCGGCTATCTGCGCGGCTGAGCCCCGACCGCCCTTGGTACGGCTGCGGCACATCAGCAGACCGCCTCATTGCAGTGCGCGCACCGCGGCCCTGAAGACCGAGGGCAGGCCGGCCGCAGCGGGAACGATCAGGCGAGAGCTGCTCTCCCGCGCGCTCAGGCGGAGCAGAGCCGTGGTCAGCAGCCGGTGCGTCCGGGAGAGACGGCGCCACACCGACTCGTAGCGGTGCGGGCAACCTGTGCGGATGCAGTGCACGGCCGCCTCGGCCGAGGAGAGGGCGAGGGCGATGCCTTCGCCGGTCAGCGCGTCGACGTAGCCGGCCGCGTCGCCGACCAGGAGGACCCGTCCGGCGACCCGGGCACGTGCGCGGCGGCGCATCGGCCCCGCTCCGCGAACCGGCGTGGCCGGTGGCGCGCCGAGCAGGGGAGCCAGGCGGGGGAAGTGCTCGAGGTGGGTGGTGTAGTCATGGCGTTCAGTGGTCAGGACGGCCACGCCGACCAGATCCGCGGCGACCGGGGTCACGTAGGCCTCGCCGCGCGGGGACCAGTGCACTTCGACGCGGTCCGTCCAGGGCGTGACCCGGAAGTGGCGCCGCAGGCCGTACCTGCGTGCCGTCCGCGGGTGCGGGAGGTCGAGGCCCAGGGCCCTGCGGACGGGCGAATGCAGACCATCCGCGGCGATCATCCACCGGGCCCGCCAGCCGGCCGCCGACACCCAGTCGGGCCCCTGCCGTACGCCGTCGACCCGGCCCGTCGCCAACTCGACGCCGACTTCGGCCGCGCGCCGGACCAGCGCCGTGTGCAGCTCGGTGCGCCGGACCCCGAGACCGTACCCGCCGTGGAACACGGCCTCGGCGCAGCGCTGCCCGTCCAGATAGCGGATTCCGTGGAGCGGGCGGCCGCCCAGAGGGGCGATGTCGACTCCCAGCGAGCGAAGGGACCGCACTCCGCTCGGCATGATCCCCTCCCCGCACGCCTTGTCGACCGGAGCCCGGCGCGGTTCGACCACCACGGTCCGCAGCCCCGCCAGGGCGGCGTGAACGCCGGCGGCCAGCCCCGCGGGCCCGCCTCCGGCCACCAGGAGGTCGATCACGCTCGTACGCCCGGGGAGGGCCGGGAATCCGCGGCGGCCGAGAGCGCGGCCTCCTCGCAGCGGATGCGGGTGGTGAGCAGCGCGGTGTTGCCCACCGCGAAGACGGCTGCGGTGCACCATGCGCCGTGCACGAGGGGGAGGGCGACCCCTTCGGCCGCCACGGCGACGTAGTTGGGGTGGCGCAGCCAGCGGTACGGGCCGCGGGTCACGCGCGGCAGGCCGGGCACCACGATCACCCGGGTGTTCCATCGGGGTCCCAGCGTGCCGATGCACCACCAGCGGAGCGCCTGCGCGGCCACGACGACCGCGACCATCGACCAGCCCACCAGGGGCACGAAAGGCCTCCCGGCCGCCCACGCCTCGTACAGACACCCGGCGAGCAGGCCCGTGTGCAGGAGCACCATGGCCGGGTAGTGCCCTTGCCCCGACTCCACACCACCCCGCGCCAGGCTCCACCGGGAGCTCCGCCGGGCGACCGCCAGTTCGGCCATACGCTCGGCCGCGACCGCGAGGACGAGCACCGTGTACCAGATCACCGTGTCCCCGATTCACCAGCGCAGCAGGACGAGTTCGGAGCAGAAGCCGGGGCCGAGGGCGAGCATGAGGCCCGGTGTTCCCGCCGGCGGAGGCTGTTCCCGGAGGGTGTCGCGCAGGACGTGGAGCACCGAGGCGGACGAGAGGTTCCCCACCTCCGCCAGCGACCGCCAGGTGACGTCCAGCGCGCCGTCGGGCAGGGCGAGCGTCTCCGCCACGGCCTCCAGGACTCGGGGTCCCCCGGGATGGCACACCCAGGTGGTGATGTCGTGCCGCTTCAGATCGTGGTCACTGAGGAAGTCGTCGACGTCGTCGGCGAGATGGCGGCGTACGACATCGGGGACCGTGGAGTCGAGCACCACGCGGAAGCCGGTGGCGGAGACGTCCCAGCCCATGACCCGCTCGGTGTCCGGGTAGAGGCGGCTGCGGGTGGCCACCACGGTCGGGCCCGGCGGCAGCGGCCGCCGCGCGGTACCGCAGGCCACGACCGCGGCCGCGCCGTCCCCGAAGAGCGCACTGGCCACGAGGTTGGCCGGTGAGGCGTCGTCGCGCTGAAAGGTCAGCGAGCACAGCTCCACCGAGAGCAGCACGGCGACGTGCTCCGGCCAGCCCCGGAGATAGTCGTGAAGCCGGCCGACGCCCGCCGCCCCGGCGACACATCCGAGCCCGAAGACGGGCAGCCGCTTGACGTCCTGCCGCAGGCCGAGCCGGCCGACGAGACGGGCGTCGACCGAGGGGGCCGCGATGCCCGTCACCGAGGTGAACACCAGCAGATCGACCGCGCGGGGGGAGATTCCGGCGGCGTCCAGCGCGCCCTCCACCGCTTGGGCACCGAGATCCCCGGCGGCGGTGACGAAAACGTCGTTGACCGCCCCGAAGTCGCCCAGCGCGGCGTACTCCCGGAGCGGCAGCACCGTATGGCGGGAGCGGACCCGCGCGGCGGCGTGCAGGCGGTCGAGAAGCGCCCGGTCCGCACCGTCGGACAGGCACGTACGGGCCGTCATATCGGTGATGGCACGCTGCTCGTGCCGGTACGGCGCCAGAACTCCGTGCACGGCGGCGATGCGGCTCATCCGGCTTCCCTGATCGGACGGGATGGATCCCCATCGACGTCCCCCGGGAACTCTCCGGCCATGCCTGGGGGCACCCGACCGGGGGAACGCGCCCAGGCGTACGCGCTGCGCTCCGCTGTGAGGTCGGTGAGGTCCCCGCCGTGCCGTCCCAGGGCTCGTACGATCCGGGCGTGGCACCTGAAAACCCGTCACGAACCCTTGAGATCGCGCCCCCGTACCACTGGACCGGCGGCATGCTGCGAGCCTGCCACCCGGTCCCGACCGCCGCGGTGACCTTGCTGGTCACCGCGCTCGCGGTGGGCTCGGGGAGGAGCGGAGCGGGGTGCGCCCTGGTGGCGGGGGCGGTGCTGGCAGGGCAGCTCTCCATCGGGTGGTGCAACGACGCGACGGACGCGGTCCGCGACACCGCCGTCGGCCGGTCCGCCAAGCCGGTGGCGGCGGGGGCGGTGTCCGTCGCGGCCGTCCGGGCAGCGGCGGTGATCGCCCTCGCCCTGTGCGTGCCGCTCTCCCTGGCCTCCGGTGCGCTCGCCGGAACCGCTCACCTCGTGGGGGTCGGTGCGGGCTGGGCCTACAACCTGCGGCTCAAGGCCACGCCGTGGTCCTGGTTCCCGTACGCGGTGGGCTTCGGCAGTCTGCCCGCCTTCATCTCCCTCGGCCTGCCCGGACAGCCCTGGCCACCCTGGTGGCTGGTCGCGGCGGCGGCGCTGCTGGGTGTGGGGGCGCACCTGGCCGACGTGCTGCCGGACATCGACGACGACCTGCGGACCGGGGTGCGCGGGTGTCCGCAGCGGCTGGGTCCCTCCGGGGTGCGGCTGCTGCTCGCGGTGCCTCTGGTGGCGGCGTCGGCGCTGCTGGTCCTGGCCGGTCCCGCGCGGATCGGACAGGGTGATCCGTCGGCCGTGTCTGTGGTCCGGGTGATCGCGGTCTCGGTGATCGCGGTGCTGGCGGCCGGGGGAGCGTGGGCGGGGCGGGTCCACCCGAGAGCGCCGTTCCTGACGGCGATCACCGTCGCCATGGTCGATGTGGGGCTCCTGCTGTGGCGGGGATCCGGTCTGGCCTGACTGGCCGCACCCCCGGGCTCCCCCGGGGAGAAGCTTCGCTATGTTGAGGGCCCCAAGCGAAGGAGTGGACCGGTGCGCGCCGTGGTGTTCGAGGAGTTCGGACGGGATCCGGAGGTCCGGGAGGTGCCCGACCCGGAGCCGGCGCGGCAAGGTGCCGTGGTGCGCGTCGAGGCGACTGGGCTGTGCCGCAGCGACTGGCACGGGTGGATGGGGCACGACCCGGACATCCAGCTGCCGCACGTGCCCGGCCATGAGCTCTCCGGAGTGGTCGAGGCGGTCGGTTCGGAGGTCACGAACTGGCGCGCGGGCGATCGGATCACGGTGCCGTTCGTGTGCGCCTGCGGGCGCTGCCCGGCGTGCGCGGAAGGCGCCCAGCAGGTGTGCGAGCGGCAGACCCAGCCGGGCTTCACGCACTGGGGGTCCTTCGCCGAGCACGTCGCCATCGAGCACGCCGACGTCAACCTCGTCAGCATCCCGGAGGACATGTCGTACGCCACGGCGGCCGGTCTCGGCTGCCGTTTCGCCACCGCGTTCCGCGCCGTCGTGGCGCAGGGGCGGGTCAGCCCCGGCGAGTGGGTGGCGGTGCACGGGTGCGGCGGGGTGGGGCTCTCGGCGGTCATGATCGCGGTCGCCTGCGGAGCCCGCGTCGTCGCCGTGGACGTCTCGCACGAGGCGCTGGAGCTGGCCCGGAGCTTCGGGGCCGCGGTCTGCATCGACGCGTCGTCGGTACCGGGAGGCGTGGCGGATGCGGTCCTGGAGGCCACCGGCGGCGGGGCGCACGTGTCCCTCGACGCGCTCGGCAGCCCGCAGACCTGTGCTGCCTCGATCAACGGCCTGCGCCGCCACGGCCGGCACGTACAGGTCGGACTTCTGCCGTCGGTCGCCGGGGATCCGGCGCTTCCGATGGCGCGGGTCATCGCGCTGGAGCTGGAGGTGCTCGGCAGCCATGGCATGGCCGCGCACGATTACCCGCCGATGATGGAGATGGTCAGCTCGGGAGCGCTCCGCCCCGATCTGCTCATCACCTCCACCATCGGTCTCGACGACGCGGCCGAGGCCCTGGTCGCCATGGGTACGAAGCCGGGCACGGGCGTCACGGTCATCGAACCGTGGCGCACGACGCCCGCTTCCCGGCCGTAACGGCCGTAACGGCCGGAACCGTCGGGTCCCACCACGCCCTCCGTACGGGGGCAGGTGGCGGCACGGCGGCGGCGAGGGTTCACGGCGGCCCACGGTTTCCAGGGGCCGGTTGTCAGCGGGGGCGCCTATCGTGAGGAGCATCGACCACCGGGCGGACGAAGGGGCCCTCGATGAGTGACGTCGTAGCAACCGAAGGCGCAGTTCCGAGCGGACCTGTTGAGCTCCGGCTGGAGCAGCATCGCGTGGAGCTGACCGGTTACTGCTACCGGATGCTGGGGTCGGCGTTCGAAGCGGAGGACGCCGTGCAGGAGACGATGGTGCGGGCGTGGCGCGCCTTCGACCGCTTCGAGGGCCGGTCCGCGCTCCGGTCGTGGCTCTACCGCATCGCGACCAACGTCTGCCTCGACATGCTGAACGGGAGCAAGCGCCGCGCTCGCCCCATGGATCTCTCGTCCCCGTCGTCCGCCTCCTCGGCGCTGAGCCCCCCGCTGCCGGAGGTCACCTGGGTCGAGCCCATGCCCGACGGTCGTGTGCTGCCGGAGGTCGGCGACCCTGCGGAGCTGGCCCTGGCGCGCGAGTCGGTCCGGCTCGCGTTCGTTGCCGCGCTGCAGCACCTCGCGCCCAGGCAGCGGGCCGTGCTGATCCTGCGCGAGGTGCTGGCCTGGAAGGCGAGCGAGGTCGCCGAGCTGCTGGGCACCACGGTCGCCTCCGTGAACAGCGCGTTGCAGCGCGCGCGGGCGACGCTCGCCGCGAGCGAGGTCACCGCCGCGGACCCGGCCGATCCGTTGGACGAGGACCAGCGCGCGCTGCTGGCGCGTTATGTGGACGCCTTCGAGCGGTACGACATGGATCTGCTCACTGCGGTGCTGCACGAGGACGCGACGCTGTCGATGCCGCCGTACGACCTGTGGCTGCGCGGTCGTGGCGAGATTCGTGCCTGGATGCTCGGGACCGGCATAGGGTGCCGGGGGTCTCGCCTGGTGCCTGTCCTGGCCAATGGTTCGCCCGCCTTCGGGCAGTACCGTCCCGGCGGTCCCGACGGAGGTTTCGAGCCATGGGCGCTTCAGGTCCTCGAGGTCTCAGACGGGCGGATCACCGGACTCAACTCCTTCCTGGACACCGCGCACCTGTTCCCGCTGTTCGGACTGCCCTCCCGGCTCGAGTCCTAGGTCCGTGGCCGGCGGAAGAAGATCGTCCAGCCCGGCCCAGGCGAGGAGGTTCCGCAAGGCCGTGTCGGCGTGGCACAGCCTGATCCGCCGGCCGAGGCGCCGGGCGGTGAGCTGCATCCTGGCCAGTGCCTCGAGCGCGGCCAGGTCCGCTGCCAGCGAGCCCACGTCCACGGTGACCCGGTCGGCGTTCGCATGCTCCAGAAGCAGCAGCCGCAGCCGCTCGCACAGGAGTGGGACGTCGGCGCGGGCGACCGGACCGGCGACGGTGAGGACGACCGTGCTCCCTTCCTGGGGCGGTCCGGATCCACTCGCGGTGAGCGCGGTGTGCTCCTCGGGATCGGCCAACGTCGGCCTCCTCTCAGGGATGGTCCCTCAGAGGTGACCGGTCGGCCGCCGGAAACTCATCGTCAGCGACCGTGCACGGGGAGCGGGACGTGTCAGGCAGCGGCACCGGGGAGCCGCGCCGCCCGGTTCGGGAAAGCCTGTTCCGTCCAGATCGTCTTGCCCGACGGCATGTAGCGCGTCCCCCAGCGCTGGACCATCTGCGCCACGATGAACAGGCCCCGGCCGCCCTCGTCGTCACTGGCGCTGTAGCGCAGGTGGGGCGAGGTATGGCCGCCGTCGGAGACCTCACAGAGCAGGGTGCGGTCGCGGATGAGGCGGAGGTGGACCGGGCCGGCAGCGTGCCGGATCGCGTTCGTGACCAGCTCGCTGACGACGAGTTCGGTGGAGAACGCCAGCTCTTCCAGGCCCCACGCCGTGAGCTGTGACGTCGCCAGCGTCCGGGCCTCCCCGGCCGACGCCGGGTCGGTGGGCAGCTCCCACACCGCCACCTGCTCCGCCCCCAGCTCCCGGGTGCGTACGAGGAGCAGGGCCGCGTCGTCGGTCGCCGGCCCCCTGGGCAGGAGCTCTGCCAGCGCCCGGTCGCACAGCTCCTCCAGCGAGTCCCGGTGGTCGGTGAGCACGTCGCCGAGCATGTCGAGAGCGGCCTCGATGTCCTGGTCGTGCGTGCCGACCAGACCGTTGGTGAACAGGGCGATGAGGCTGCCGTCGGGAAGGGTGACGTCCAGCGACTCGAAGGGCAGGCCGCCCAGCCCCAGGGGCGGCCCCACGGGCAGATCGGGAAGCGAACGGCGCCCCTCGGCGTCGACCACCACGGGGGGCAGATGGCCCGCACGGGCCATGGTGCACCGCCGGGAGACGGGGTCGTACACGATGTACAGGCAGGTCACGCCGAGGGCCGGGTCGTCCTCGGAGCCGCCGCCGACGCCGCCGATCTCGGGTCGTCCCGCCTCCTCCCGCTCCTCGGCGCCCTGCCCCACGAGGTCGTCCAGGCGCGAGAGCAACTCGTCGGGGGCGAGGTCCAGCCGGGCCAGAGCGCGCACCGTCGTGCGCAGCCGGCCCATCGTGGCGGCGGCGTGCAGCCCGTGCCCCACGACGTCGCCGACCACCAGGCCGACCCGCGTCCCGGAGAGCGGGATGACGTCGAACCAGTCGCCGCCGACGCCGACCACATGGTCGGTAGGCAGATAGCGGTACGCCACATCGACGGCCGACTGCTGAGGGACGTGCCGCGGCAGCAGATTCCGCTGCAGGGTGAGGGCGGCGGTGCGCTCCCGGGTGTAGCGGCGGGCATTGTCCATGCACACCGCGGTGCGGGCCACCAGCTCGTCGGCGAGGGAGAGTTCGTCGCGGTCGAACGGGTCCGGCGTCTCGCCGCGCAGGAGCGTGACGAGGCCCATCGTGACGCCGCGGGCGCGCAGCGGCACGACGAGACAGGAGTGGACGCCGGGCTCACCCGGTACCCGCGATTCCCTGGTCCCGCCCACCAGGAGGGCCGAGTCCGAGGACAGGCAGCGGGACTGGGGGGAGTCCGGTGCGTAGCTCACCCGGCGTGGCGCCTGTGGCTTCCGCTGCACGGCGCTCTCGTCGGTCTCCCCTTCCACGACAGGCAGGCTCGACGCTTCGGCGAGGCGTACGAGCGGCTGTGCGGGGCCGGCACCCGGGTGCGGCTCCTCGCCATCCAGAACGGTCTCCATCAGATCGACCATGACGGAGTCGGCGAACCGCGGGACGACCACATCGGTGACCTCCTGCGCCGTGGTCGCCATGTCCAGGGTGGTGCCGATGCTGCCTCCGGCCCGCACCAGCAGGGCCAGCCGCTGCTGTGCCCGATAGCGGTCCGTGATGTCGAAGGCGTCCTCGCACAGACCCAGGGTGTGGCCCCGGGCGTCCTGCAGCCGGTAGTAGGAGCAGGACCAGACGTGATCGACATCCGGGTCCGTGGGCGGGCGGGCCCGGAAGTGCACATCGACGACGGGTTCACCGGTGGCGAGCACGTAGCGCATGACCTCGTTGAGGGTGCGCGGATACCCTTCGGTCAGAAACTCGCCGCCTGGGTACAGCTCGTCCGCACGCTTGCCCACGTAGTCCGCGAGCCCCAGGCCGACCTCACGCTCGGAGGCGGCGTTCGCCCAGGCCAGGCGGAGGTCGGTGTCGTAGATGGCGAGCCAGACGGGAGACTGCGTGGCCAGTCCGTGGAGCATCGCCTGATGGGCCTCCCACACGCGGAGTTCCTCGAGTTCGGTCACCAGGAGAATCCGGGCTGGTCCCTCGCCGCCATGGGCCAGCGGACACGTCGTCGTCACCACTTGCACCACGTGTCCGGCCTGGTGACGGGCGATACGGGCCTCGCTGCGGCCCATCGGGGCGACGACATCCCCGAGCATCAGGGGCTCCGGGGTCGGCCGGCCGACGAGCAGCACATCCACCCGTTGCCCGATGATCTCTTGCGGCGGGTATCCGAGGAGCTCCTGAGCGGCCGGGCTCCAGCCGATGATCACGTCCCGGGCATCGAGCACTGCCGTAGCCGCCCGGGTGACATCGAGAGGTCCCCGGAAGTCGACGCCTTCGGCCACGTTCCACGCGCTCAGGGCATCAGCCCAGCCCGGACTCATCACCTACAGAATCGATCCTGATCAAGGCGGACACAACCGCAGCGCCCGAGATGGGAAGAGATGGGGCCCCAGGAGGTCGCCGACGGCCGGGGACCTGCCCATCACTCGCTCGGTACATCGGATGACGTCACGAAGACCTCGCCCTGCCTCGGCCCGTAGAAGCGGTTGACAGAGGCTCGTCAGGGCTCGATCATCAGACATCCGATGAATCTCACCGACGCGTGCGCCGCCGCATGGCCGTGGAGAGGTGACAGGTGAGACGCGACGAGGGCATGCGACGGAACCGGATCGGGCGGAGCGGAGTCGAGGTCACCGAGCTGTCGTTCGGCGCGGCCGGAATCGGCGGCCTCTACACCGAGGTCGCCGAGGAGGCTGCCGCGGCGGCTGTCGACGCCGCGTGGGACGCGGGCATCCGCTTCTTCGACACCGCGCCCCACTACGGGCTCGGCCTGTCCGAGCGGCGGCTCGGCGCCGCGCTGCGCACCCGGCGCCGTGCCGAGTACGCCGTGTCCACCAAGGTGGGGCGCCTCCTGGTACCCCACGACGGGGGCGGCGACGACCTGGCCAACGGCTTCGCCGTGCCCGCGACCCACCGCCGGGTCTGGGACTTCAGCGCCGACGGGGTGCGGCGCAGCCTCGAGGCGAGCCTGGAGCGGCTCGGCCTCGACCGGATCGACATCGCCTTCCTGCACGACCCCGACGACTTCGCCGACCAGGCCTTTCGCGAGGCCTATCCGGCGCTGGAACGGCTGCGGGCGGAAGGGACCGTCGGTGCGATCGGCGCCGGCATGAACCAGTCCGCGATGCTGACCCGCTTCGTATCCGAGACGGATGTCGACGCCGTCCTGCTCGCCGGGCGCTACACCCTGCTCGACCAGAGCGGCCTCGACGAGCTGCTGCCCGCCGCGGCCGGGCGCGGCACGAGCGTGGTCATCGGCGGGGTGTTCAACTCCGGACTCTTGGCCGATCCGAGGCCGGGTGCGCGGTACGACTACGCCGACGTCCCCGCACCGGTGCTGGAGCGGGCGCTGAGCCTCGCCGCGGTGACGGGCCGTCACGGCGTGCCGCTGCGCGCCGCCGCACTGCAATTCCCGTACGGGCACCCGGCGGTCGCGAGCGTCCTGGTCGGCGCGCGCTCGGCCCAGGAGGTCGAGGACGCGGTGGCGATGCTGGGGGAGTCCCTTTCCGACGCCCTCTGGGACGAGCTGCGCAACGAGGGACTGCTGTGCTCCGGCGTGCCGGTGCCGGCAGGGGAGCGGGAATCGCGGAGCACACAGAACCGGCCCGGCGGTGGTGGGACCGGCGCCGTCGCGGCCGGAGCGAAGAGCCGGGCCGTCGGGGAGCCGTCATGAGGATCGCGTTGCACACCAGGGTCCGTGCCGACCGGATCGAGGAGTACGAGGCCGCACACCGCGAGGTGCCACAGGAGCTGGTGGCCGCCATCCGCGCCGCCGGTGCCACCTCCTGGACGATCTGGCGCAGCGGCACCGATCTCTTCCATGTGCTGGAGTGCACCGATTACGCCGCGCTCCTCCAGGAGTTGGAGAGACTCCCGGTCAACATCGCCTGGCAGGCGAGAATGACTGAACTTCTCGAGGTGACGCACGACTACTCGCCCGACGGCGCCGCCGCGGGCCTGCCCGTCGTATGGGAGCTCTGACCGCGATGTCCGGCCGCCAGATCCCGCCGCAGATCGTCGACGCACATCACCACGTCTGGGACCTGTCCGTACGCGACCAGCCGTGGATCACGGGTGAGGCGCTGGCACCGCTGCGGCGCACCTTCCGCCTCGAGGATCTCGAACCCGAGGCGCGCGCCGCCGGAGTCATCGGCACGGTGCTCGTCCAGACCGTCACGGTCCCGGAGGAGACCCCGGAGTTCCTGGCGCTCGCCGACGGCAGCGACCTGATCGCCGGGGTGGTCGGCTGGACCGATCTCACTGCGCCCGACGTGGACGACGCCCTGGCCGAGCTCCGCGAACTGCCGGGCGGCGACCGGCTGGTGGGGATCCGCCACCAGGTGCAGGGGGAGCCGGACCCGCGGTGGCTGCTTCGCCCGGAGGTGCGACGCGGCCTGGCGGCGGTCGCTGCTGCCGGTCTGGTCTACGACCTGGTGGTCCTGCCGCACCAGCTGCCCGCGGCGGTCGAGGCCGCTGAGATGCTGCCCGGCCTCACGTTCGTCCTGGACCACGGGGGCAAGCCACCCATCGTGGCCGGGGAGTTGCACCCCTGGGCGCACGACGTCCGTGCGCTGGGAGCACTGCCGAACACCGCGTGCAAGCTCTCGGGCCTGGTGACCGAGGCGGACTGGAAGGCGTGGACCGTCGACGACCTGCGCCCGTACGCGGACGTCGTGCTGGAGGCCTTCGGGCCGGGCCGGACGATGTTCGGCTCGGACTGGCCCGTCTGCCGCGTCGCGGCCTCGTACGCCGATGTGGTCGACGCCGCAGGGGACCTGACGGACGGTCTGAGTCCGGCCGAGCGGGCAGCGGTCTTCGCGGACACGGCCACCCGGATCTACGACCTGGAGTGGTCCATACCAAAGTCTTGACTGCCCTCTCGGTTCCCCCTAAAAGAGTTGAAGGTGCGAGCCGCCGTCACCGGCCCCGTTCCCCCCACTCTTGTATGCGGCGGCCCGAAAGGTGTGAATTGTCATGCGCATGAAGGACACCCGTCGTTCCCGACGCCGCCTGCTCCTGTCCGCCGTAGCCGTGCTGGCGGTCGGCTCGACGGCCATGACCGCCGGTCCCGCCGCCGCAGGACTCGTCGACGGACCCGCCAAGGATTCCCCGGCCGCGGCGGCCACCTTCGCCGACGAGTTCGACGGCCCCGCCGGATCCGCCGTCAACGGCGCCAAATGGCAGATCGAGACGGGCGATAACGTCAACAACCACGAGCGGCAGTACTACACCGCCGGCAACAAGAACGCGGCCCTCGACGGCAAGGGCAACCTGGTGATCACGGCACGCAAGGAGAACCCGGAGAACTACAACTGCTGGTACGGGCGCTGCGAGTACACCTCGGCCAGACTGAACACCGCGGGCAAGTTCACCGAGGCGTACGGCCATGTGGAGGCCCGGATCAAAGTGCCGCGCGGCCAGGGCATGTGGCCGGCCTTCTGGATGCTGGGCCATGACATAGGCCAGGTGGGATGGCCGAACTGCGGTGAGATCGACATCATGGAGAACATCGGCAAGGAGCCCAGCACCGTTCATGGCACGCTGCACGGCCCCGGCTACTCCGGCTCCGGCGGCATCGGTGCCGCCTACACCCTGCCCGGCGGCGAGGCCTTCGCCGACGCCTTCCACACCTTCGCCATCGACTGGGCGCCGAACTCCATCACCTGGTCGGTGGACGGCAAGGTCTACCAGCGCCGCACCCCCGCCGACCTCGGCGGCAAATCCTGGGTGTTCAACAAGCCGTTCTTCATCATCCTCAACCTCGCCGTCGGCGGGTACTGGCCCGGCGACCCCGACGGCAGCACCGTCTTCCCCCAGCAGATGATCATCGACTACGTGCGGGTCACCGCGAGCAACAGCGCCGCCGGCGCCACCGACCGGGACTCCGCGGCGAGCGGCACGTAAGCCGACGCGGCCGGGGGCGGACAGCGCGGGGGACTCGCGACACGCGGCGCTCCCGCACCCCTCGAACTCGACACGCCTGGTGTGCCGGTCACCGGACCGGCACACCAGGCGAAGCTCGCTGACTCGGGGGGCGCGGCTTGCCCAGCCGACTGTGCTCCGCGTCCCTCAGACTCGGTGTCCGCAGTGCCCCCAGGGGGAGTGCCGGGGAGTGGCCCTGCGGCAAACGCCCGGTCTGAGGCGTCGACAGGCCCCGGCCTGTCGGCGCCTTCGCACTCTGCTGGCCGGGGGCCGCTCTCCCGTGGTGCAGTGGAGGGAGAGGCCCCCGCTCAGGAGGGACCGTCGATGGCGCCGACACGGCCCCAGCTACCTCCCCCAGCTACCGCTGGGAGGTGCCCCCAGGGGTGCCCCCCAGCCCAGACCGGCACGGGCCACGGTGAACTCGTGCCGGACGCCCCTGCCCTGATGTCCGTCGCGGCCGTCGTCCTCGATACCGATGGAGTGATCACCGACTCGGCCCGGATCCACGCCGCCGCATGGAAGACGGCCTTCGACGCCTGCCTGCGGGCCGCCCCGCCGGGCGCGACCGAGGACCGTCGGCCGTTCGATCCCCGCGAGGACTACCGCCGTCATGTGGACGGCAAGTCCCGCCTCGACGGCGCCGCGGACTTCCTCGCGTCCCGGGGGCTGCACCTCCCTGCCGGAGAGCCCGGCGACGGACCCGGTACGTCGACCGTACGAGCGGTCGCCGCGCGTAAGGAACAGGTCTTCACCGAGCTGCTGCGCGACCAGGGCGCCGAAGCCTACCCCGGCACCGTTCGGCTGCTGGACGTGCTCGACCGGCGGGGCGTGCCGTACGCCGCCGTCTCGGCCTCGCGACACGCCCGAGAGCTGCTCTCGGCCGCCGGGATCCTGGGCCGGTTCCACGCCGTGGTGGACGGCACCGAGGCGGCGCGGCTGCGGCTGCCGGGCAAGCCCGATCCCGCGCTCTTCCTCGAGGCCGCGCGCCGGCTGGGCATCGAAGCGGCACGCACGGCCGTGATCGAGGACGCGCTCGCGGGTGTGGAAGCAGGCCGCCGGGGCGGATTCGGCCTGGTGATCGGGGTCGACCGGACAGCCGGGCCGAGTAGCGCCGCCGATCTGCGGGAGCACGGCGCGGACCTCGTCGTCCGGGACCTGGCCGAGCTGCTGACGGTCCCTGGCGCGCGCGACGCCCGTCCGCAGTCGCCACCAGCCGCAGAAGGCGGCTGAGATGCCGGGCTGGACCTGGGAGTACGAGGGCTACGACCCGACCGCCGAGCGGTTGCGGGAATCCCTGTGCACCCTGGGCAACGGCTACTTCGCCACCCGCGGCGCGGCGCCCGAGTGCGTCGCCGACGACGTGCACTACCCGGGAACGTACGCCGCGGGCTGCTACAACCGCCTGGTCTCGCTCGTCGCGGAGCGTCAGGTGGAGAACGAGGACATGGTCAACCTGCCCAACTGGCTCCCGCTGCGGTTCCGGGTCCGCGCCGACGACGGCTCCACCGCGTGGTTCTCCCCGGACACCGACGAGCTCATCGAGCACCGGCAGGTCCTGGACCTGCACGACGGCACTCTCACCCGCCGGATGCGATACGAGGACGCCGAGGGCCGGCGGCTCCTGGTCGACCAGATCCGGCTCGTGCACATGGCGGACCCCCATCTGGCCGGGCTGCGCACCGAGTTCACCACCGAGGGCTGGACCGGCGAGATCGAGGTGGAATCCGCACTGGACGGCGGCGTGACCAACGAGGGCGTGTACCGCTACCGCGATCTCGAAGGCGGCCATCTGACCCACGTCGAGACGGGTGCCATGGAAACGGGTGCCATGGAACCGGACACGATCTGGCTGCGCTGCCACACGACGACTTCGGACATCGGGATCGGCCTGGCCGCGCGGACCTCCGTCACCGGGCCCGCCACCACGACGTCCCGGCTGCACCTCGCCCACCCACGCGTCGCGCTCCTGCTGCACCTCCCGATCGCACCGGGGAGCCCGGCCACCGTCGACAAGGTCGTCTCGTTGTACACCTCCCACGACCCGGCGATCAGCGATCCCCTCCAGGCGGCCATGGACGGGGTGGTCGAGGCGCCCGGCTTCGCAGGCCTCCTCGACTCCCACCGCACGGCCTGGGAACAGCTCTGGCGGAACGCGGAGTTGGACGTGCCAGGCCAGGCCGGCGACATCCTGCGCCTCCACCTCTTCCACGTCCTGCAGACGCTCTCCCCGCACACCGCCGAACTCGACGTGGGCGTGCCGGCCCGCGGACTGCATGGCGAGGCGTACCGCGGTCATGTCTTCTGGGACGAGCTGTTCGTGCTGCCCTACCTCAATCTGCACTTCCCAGAAGTCTCGCGGGCCTTGCTGAACTACCGTCACCGGCGGCTGCCGCAGGCCTGCCGGATGGCCGGTGAGATCGGCCGGGCGGGCGCCCGGTATCCCTGGCAGAGCGGCAGCGACGGGCGTGAGGAGACCCAGGAGCTGCATCTGAACCCGCGGTCCGGCCGCTGGCTGCCGGACCATTCCCGGCTGCAGTACCACGTGGGTTCGGCCGTGGCATACAACGTGTGGCAGTACTGCCAGGCGACCGGCGACACCGAGTTCCTGCAGACCAAGGGCGCGGAGATGCTGCTGCAGATCGCCCGCTTCTGGGTGGACAGCGCCTTCTACGACACCGGTCTCGACCGCTACCGCATCCGCGGCGTGGTCGGGCCCGACGAGTACCACGACGGCTATCCCGACGCCGAGCAGCCGGGCCTGGACGACAACGCGTACACCAACGTCACGGCCGCGTGGGTGATCGCCCGCGCCCTCGACCTCGTACGCGACCTTCCGCAGCCGCGGTGGGAGGAGCTGCTCGAGCACATCGGCGTGACGCAGAGTGAGCTCGACCACTGGGAGGACGTCTCCCGGCGGCTGCGGGTGGCCTTCCACCAGGGCGTCATCAGCCAGTTCGACGGCTTCGGTGAGCTGGAGGAACTCGACTGGGAGGGCTACCGGAAGCGGTACGGCGACATCCGGCGACTGGACCGGATCCTTGAGGCCGAGGACGACACGGTCAACCGCTACCAGGCGTCCAAGCAGGCGGACGCGCTGATGCTCGGCTATCTGTTCTCCCCCGCTGAACTGGCCGGGCTCTTCCGGCGGCTCGGCTACACGCTGGACGACACGATCTGGCGCCGCACCGTCGACTACTACCTTCACCGCACCACCCACGGCTCCACCCTGAGCGGACTGGTGCACGGCTGGGTGCTGGCCAGAGTGCGCCGTGCCGAGTCGTGGAGCTTCGTCCGGGAGGCGCTCGAAGGTGACGTCGCCGACCTGCAGGGCGGCACGACCGGGGAGGGCATCCACCTCGGCGCGATGGCCGGGACATGCGACCTGGTCCAGCGCGGCCTGACCGGCCTGGAGACCCGTGAGGAGGCGCTCTGGCTGGACCCGGTGCCGCTGCCGGGGCTGTCCGAGTACGGGTTCTCGGTGCGCTATCGCGGGCACTGGGGCATCGATCTGCTACTGCGCCCGGGCCAGGTGCACATCGGCGTCCCGCCCTCGCCGGAGCCGCCCATCCGTGTGGTGCTGGCCGGCCGGTCGCTGCACATCGCCCCGGGCGAGCACCTGCGGCTCCTCCTGCCGTACGGGTGACTCCTGCCGTACGGGTGGCTCGCGCCGTACGGGCGATGGAGCCGATCAGCCCGTCATCCGCCGGTGAGGCGGCTCCACTTCCGGCCGGCCCGGCGGGCCACGCCGCGCAGCCGGTACATCCGGGAGGGCTGTCCGGGCTCCTGCCGGTGCCGATCGAGCTCCTCCGCCAGCCACTGGGAACGCCGCTCGACGTCCAGTTCGTTCAGGAGCCGGTCGACATTGGCCAGCAGGGCACCGTGCAGTTCCCACCGGTCCGGTTCCCGCTCGGTCTCGGTACGCAGCAGATCCGCGATCCGCTGCCGGTCGGCCCGCCCGTCGACCAGCGCCTGGGCCAGCTGCTCCTCCGCCACCTCGGCGTTGGAGCTGACCTGCGCCGTGATCAGCCGGCCGAAGCTGTCCACGGCGTCGGCGACATGGGTGAACAGCTCGCTCAGCGCTCCGGCCATCTCGCCCTCGTACACCGGTTCCGAACGCCGCCGGTGGGACAGGTCGGTGAGCGACCGGCACAGGGTCCGCAGCACCACGGCGCAGATCTCCAGGGTGTCGAGACCGCTGCGCAGGACCAGCCGGGCGAGCAGCCCCTCCCGGACCCGCGGATTGAAGCGCATGCTCTCGTCCGCGCGGGTCAGCGCGGCGTCGACATGGGCGATCTCGCCGTCGACGCCGCGTGCCTCATGGAGCCAGCGCACGGCATCGTCCCGCGTTGCCCCGCTCTCCAACTCCCGGCCGATCCGCATCAGCAGGGCCCGCATCCGGCGGGCCAGGTCGGCGATGGCCTGGCCCGCGGGCTCCACGTACACGGGCGGAGCCACGAGTGCGTTGAGGAGAATGCCGGCTGCCGCACCGATCAGCGTCTCGGCCACCCGGCTCCAGGCCATCTGCGCCACATGGCTGACGCCCAGCACGAGCATGGCACTGATCGCCACCTCGGGGACGAACTCGTCGACGCGCACGAGATGGCCGATGACCAGCGAGGCGAAGATGAGCAGCCCCAGGCTCCACCAGCTCAGACCCACCACGGCGCTGAACGCCGTGGCGACCAGCACGCCCGCGATCACGCTGTTGACCCGCCGGAGGCCGGTGGTCAGGGTGGCGTAGAGGCTGACCTGGACGACGAGGAGCGCCGTCAGCGGGGCGAGCAGCGGTGGCGGGCCCTCGTTGATGAGCAGGTCGGCGGCCGCGTAGGCCAACGTCGCGCCCACGGTGCAGCGCACCGTCTGTACGACGATCGGCTCGTTGCTCCGCTCCACGGCTCGGCGCGCGAGAACGGCGACGGACTCCGGGACGACTGGCACAGTTCCCATGTATCCCACGGGGCAGCGGGAGGAACCTAGGCCCCTGCGCATGCCGGGCCCGCCCGGCGGGCGGAGCGGTCCGGTCGGTGGCACAGTGGCGAACATGTCGGCGGCAGCGCGCGCGGTGCACGGAGCGCCGTGCTGGGTGAGCTTGATGACGCGCGACCTGGAGGCCGCGCAGCACTTTTATGGCGCGGTGCTGGGATGGACGTTCCGGCCGGGCTCCCTGGGGCCGGAGTTCTGCGTCGCCGTCGCCGACGGCGTCCCGGTCGCCGGCATCGGAGCGCTGGCTCAGACCATGGGCGTCCCGGTCGCCTGGACGGCCTACTTCGCCGTGGACAGCGCGGACGTGACGGCGGCCCGTATCAGAGAGCGCGGTGCCACGGTTGCGGTCGGACCGCTCAGCATCGGCCGAGGCCGGGCCGCGCTCGCGGCCGACCCGGACGGGGCCGTGTTCGGCTTCTGGGAGGGCTCGGTGCTCTCGGGCTGGCAGGTGGGACGTGGCAAGGCCCCCGCCTGGCTGGAGCTGCGCTCGCGCGACGCCTTCGCGTCGGCCATCTTCTACGGACAGGTCTTCGACTGGGCAACCGGCAAGCCGGGCGGTTGCGAGGTCGAGTACGAGGACGAGGCGGTGATCGTCAAGGCCGCGGGGCGCATGGTGGCGGGGCTGCGCGGCGGGGCCGTCGAGACCGACCCCGACCCGCAGGTACGACCGCGCTGGCACGTCTACTTCCGCGTGGACGACGTCGAGGCGGCCGCGGAGGCGGCGGTCGCGGCGGGGGGAACCGTCACCGTGCCGCCGGGTGACTCCTACATCGGGCGGGTGGCGACCATGCGCGACCCGCAGGGCGGGCTGTTCACGGTGACCACGGGCGCCGTGGAGGTCTCAACCTCGTCCGTGGCGCCGAGGGGGATCTAGCGCGGTCGAGGGCTTCCCGCGCGGCGTGGGTGCCCCAAGAG
>NZ_JBQQCD010000032.1:0-46135 GCF_052245555.1 Streptomyces sp. KR80 | reverse complement strand
GTCCCGTACCAACTGTCCGGCGGAATCGCGGCGCTGATGTCGAACGCCTTCGTCTCCAGACCCGGCAGGAAGCGCGCCTCCTGCAGATCGTGGAAGCCGTACGCCAGCCTGGCGCCATCGAGCCCGCGACCCGCGCCGACGGCAGCAGCACCGACGTCACCAGCGGCTCGACGAAGACCTCGCCGTCGCTGGCGGCCAAGCGCTACCAGCTGTTCACGGGCCACCGCAGCGAGGGCAATCTGCGGCTCTACCGCAAGTACGGCTATGCGCCGGTCGCCACGGAGCAGGTGTCGCGCCGACTGAGCCTGATCACTCTGGAGAAGTCGGCGTCGGCCGACTGGCCCTTGACCACGGCGGCGGCGAGCTTCTGGGCGTCGGCGTTACGGCCGTCCTTCTGCTCTGTCTCGGCCATCTCGATGGCGCCGTTGTGGTGCTCGATCATCATGCGGGCGAACTCGCGGTCGAAGTCCGTGCCCTTGGCGGCCTCGAGCTTCTTCATGTCGTCGTCGGACATCATGCCGGGCATGCCCCCGCCGCCATGGCCCGCACCGTGGTCCATGTCGGCCGATTCCGGCTTGCCCCAGGCCTTGAGCCAGCCCTGCATGGTCTTGATCTCGGGGTCCTGGGCGTCCTCGATCTGCTGCACCAGCTTCTTGATCTCTGGGTCCGACGCCCGGCCGTCGGCCAGCTCGGACATCTCCAAGGCCTGCTGGTGGTGCGGGATCATGCCCTGGGCGAACGTCACATCGGCGTCGTTGAAGGCGCCGGCGCCGGTCGAGTCGCCGGACTCGGCGGGCGCGGAGGAGCTGCTGCCGTGGTTCATGCCCGGCATGCTGTCGTCGCCGCAGGCGGCGAGGAGGAGGGCTCCGGAGGCGACGACGCCGGCAACGGCGAGACGGCGCCGCGGGGCACGGCGGGACGTGCGCAGATACGCGTTCATGGTGGATGTACCTCGTGATGTCTGGTGTGCGGATTGATTGACTGCGTGATCGAGTCCGCGGACGGGCACGCCAGGCGCGTCCGCGGTGGCCGAGCGGCCTATATCCGCAGCACAGACAACTGAGCGAGGCTGGGCCCGCTGGGCCCGCGAGGCGGTGGCGCCTCGGGCCGGAGTGACGCGAGGACCGCAGCGGTCAGGTTCGTCCACCCGAGGCGCTCCCGCGCCAGGGCCAGGCGGAGAAGGACGGCCAGCAGCAGAGAGCTGAGCACCGCCAGGCACACCGACATCGAGTCCATTCCGTCGCTGGGCACCTGAGTGTTCAGCGACGCTGCCCCGTGCTCCCGCTCCTCCATGGTGAGGACGAACGAGTGAGCATCCCCGGTCTCGGTGGAGTGGTCCGGTCCCATCGCCTTGGGCTCGGCTGCGGCCGAGTGGGCGGAGAGGGCACCGGCATGTGCACCGGATTGGTCGTCGGGATGCCCGAGGGTGTGCATCGCGAAGACGGAGAACGCGAGCACGAGCATCAGCAGCAGGTGTCCCCAGGCACCTGCTGCTCTCGTGTTGCGCTTCGTTCTCACGCGTCGACCTCCGCCATCGACTGTAACGGCACTCCCGAGGACGCGGGGGACGAGTCGCCCGGCGGGCGGGTACAGGGCGGCGAAAGGTGCCGGCGCGGCGTGCACGATCGTGCGAGTGAGTGCGTCTTGCGTCGTCGACGTCAACGCACCAGGCACAACAACGACGTTATCGACGTTGGCCAATTCGCATACTGTTCAGCGAGCTGTGCGCGAGCCGTGGTCCGGGTGCGGTTAGGATCACGGCATGGTCACGGTCCGGCCGACATCCAGCCTGTCGCGGACCCGCCGCACGGCGGCGGGTCTGTTGCGCATGTCATGGCTGGCCGCGTTGTTGCTGGGCCTGTTGTACACGCACGGCGTCAGCGGTGAGAGCGCCGCCGCGCACATGGCCACCGGCCCGGCCTCGACGGCCGCTGCCGCCCCGCATGCCGTCCCCGCGCATCCGGTGGACGGCGGGACAGCGTCCGAGCACTCCGACGACCGTCACGAGCGTGCTCCCGCCCATCACGACGACGAGGCGGGGCATGCGGGGCCGAGCTGCCTGTCCGGGAAGCCCCAGCAGGGGGCCGACCTGCCGGTGCCCTGCACCACCCCGAGCGTCGTCCCCGCCACGCAGGCTCGGACCGGGGCGCTCGAGCGACCGGTCGAGACCGGGTCGGTGGTGCCACGACCCGAGAGAGCATCTGCGATTCTGCGGATCTAGAGGCCCGGCGTCTCCGAACTGGCCAGGGCCGAGTCGGCAGCACGCTGCGTCTGCCGGTCACTGATCGGGTGCGGCCAGTTCCGATGCCTGTCGGGCCGCCGTCCCATGCTCCTTGACGCGGAGCGAACGGCCCTTCCCGGCACCTTTCCGTTGCCCGTCTGCCTCCCCCAACTATCGCTGGGTGGGGGTACCCCCCGGGCGTTAGTCCCCCTGGGCCTGGCGGCCCGGGCGGGGGTCCCCCCGGCGGTAGCTGGGGAAGTGCCCCCAGGGGGAGTACCCCCAGCCCGCCGCGCGTCCGGGTCCACCCGCCGCGGCTGTCGTACGGAGCATCCGTGACGTCTACCTCCCTTGTTCCTTCCGGCCCCGCGGCCACTTGCATCCAGACCCCGCCGGCGCGGCCACAGAATCCGGCCGCACGAGATGAGCATCTGCACCTGCATCCCGTACAGACGACCGAGAGCGAATGATGCACTCACCTACCCCCACAACCTCCCCCGTCCGCTCGACCCGTTCCGGGTCCGCCGCACCCGCGTCCACGCAGTCCGGACACGGCATGTACGGCCTGTCCGGGCTGGTCGGCAACACCCCGCTCCTTCGGGTGTCCGAACCGCTCGCCCCTGCGGGACGCGGCTTCTGGGCGAAGCTGGAGGGCTTCAACCCCGGCGGCATAAAAGACCGTCCCGGCCTGCACATGGTCGAACGTGCCCGCGCGCGCGGCGACTTGCGCCCCGGCTGCCGGATCATCGAGTCCACCAGCGGCACCCTCGGCTTGGGGCTCGCCCTCGCCGGCATGGTCTACGGCCACCCGGTCACCCTGGTCACCGATCCCGGACTCGAGCGGTCCATGACCCAGCTTCTGACGGCGTACGGGGCCCAGGTCAACGTCGTCTCCGAGCCGCATCCCGCCGGCGGTTGGCAGCAGGCCCGATGCGACCGCGTGACGCAGTTGATGGCGCAGCACCCGGACTCCTGGTGCCCGGACCAGTACAACAACCCGGACAACGTAGCCGCGTACACCCCGCTCGCCCTGGAACTGGCGTCGGAACTCGGCCACATCGACGTCCTGGTGTGCAGTGTGGGCACCGGTGGGCACTCGGCGGGGGTCTCCCGCGTCCTGCAACAGCTGTATCCCGAGCTGAAGTTGGTCGGGGTGGACACCATCGGCTCGACGATCTTCGGGCAGCCGGCTCGTACGCGCCTGATGCGCGGGCTCGGCTCCAGCATCTACCCGCGCAACGTCGCGTACGACAACTTCTCCGAAGTGCACTGGGTCGCTCCGTCCGAGGCGGTGTGGACCTGCCGGCAACTCGCCGCCTCCCACTACGCCACCGGCGGGTGGAGCGTCGGCGCGGTCGCCCTGGTCGCCGGATGGCTGGCCCGCACCCTGCCCGCGGACACCCGGATCGCGGCGATCTTCCCCGACGGGCCGCAGCGCTATCTCGGGACGGTGTACGACAACGACTACTGCACCGCGTACGGGCTGCTCGACGTCCCGCCGCCCCTCGAACCAGAGGTGATAGGCCGCCTGGACGATAAGGAAGTCACCCGCTGGACCCGATGCAGCACCGTCGTCGACCCCCTCACGCTGTCCGATGTGCAGGTGGGAGAGACGGACGCGGTCGATCTGCTCGCCGAACCCGATGTCCCGGAAGAGATCGAAGCGGTCGAATCCTGCGCCCAGTCCGGTTCGGAGGAGGAGAACAAGTGAAGGGCACCATCGCGCAGGTGCGCTCCTACCCAGGCAGCGTCCAGCTGCTGATGGCGAACCAGTTCACGATCAACCTGGGCTTCTACATGCTGATGCCGTATCTGGCCGCCCACCTCGCGGGGACCCTGGGGCTGGCCGGATGGCTGGTCGGTCTCATCCTGGGCGTACGGAACTTCAGCCAGCAGGGCATGTTCCTGGTCGGCGGCACGCTGGCCGACCGGCTCGGCTACAAGCCAATGATCGTCGCCGGATGTGTGCTGCGCACCGCCGGCTTCGCGACCCTCGGCCTGGTGGACTCGACGCCCGCCCTGCTGGCCGCCTCCGCGGCCACGGGTCTGGCGGGGGCGCTGTTCAACCCGGCGGTGCGGGCCTATCTGGCGGCGGATTCCGGCGACCGGCGGGTCGAGGCGTTCGCGCTGTTCAACGTCTTCTACCAGGCCGGGATTCTGCTCGGCCCGCTGGTGGGCATGGTGCTGACGGGCGTCGACTTCCGCGTCACCTGCCTGGTTTCGGCCGGGATCTTCGCGCTGCTGAGCATCGTGCAGATCCGCGCCCTGCCCGCTCGCCGAGCCGACGACGCGCAGGACCGGAACGCCGGCGGGCGGGAGAGCGTGCTGTCCCAGTGGCGGAGCATCCTGGTCAACCGGCCGTTCCTGCTCTTCTCGGCAGCCATGATCGGCTCGTACGTCATGTCCTTCCAGGTGTACCTCGCCCTTCCCCTGGAGGTCCGACGGGTAGGCGGTGAGGGAGAGTTCGGCACGGCCGCGGTGGCGGTGCTCTTCGCCGTCTCGGGTCTGAGCACGATTCTCTTCCAGACCAAGGTGACCGCCTGGTGCAAGGCCCGCATGGCGCCGGGGCGTGCGCTCACCTGGGGGCTGGTCACGATGGGCGTCGCCTTCGTACCCCTGCTCGTGGCGACGGCGGTGCCCGTGCCGGACGGCGGAGCGGGCCGGTGGCTGCTCGCGGCGGTGCCGCCGACTCTCGCTGCGCTGCTGTTGGCGGTGGGCACGATGATCGCCTACCCCTTCGAGATGGACACCATCGTGCGGCTCTCCGGCGATCGCCTGGTCGCCACGCACTACGGGCTGTACAACACCATCTGCGGCATCGGCATCACCCTCGGCAACCTGCTGACCGGAGCCGCTCTGGACGCGGCCCGCGCGGCGGGCATGTCCGCAATGCCGTGGGTCGCGCTGCTCGCCCTCGGCCTCGTCTGCTCCGCCGCCCTGTACGGACTGCACCGCACGGGCCGTCTGGCGCCGCCGGCGGACAAGGTACGGCCGGAGCCGGAGTTGGCCGCGGCCTGACCCGACCGGTCCAGGGGCGGGCGTCGTGCCGACGCCCGCCCCTCCGGGGCCGCGCTGGGCGCCCACTCTCCAGAACAGCGCGGATCGCCGTCGGCGCCGATCCGCGCGGACCGCTCGTTCCCAGCGTCCATGTATCCGCGGCAGCTTGACGCTGCATCAGGCGGCGCTGATCGTCAGGTCGGAGGACGCGTCAGTAGTAGCCCTTTTCGCCGTCGAGGAGTTCCCGGATGGCATCCGCGTGACCGGCGTGCCGGGCGGTCTCCTCGATCATGTGGAGCAAGATCCACCGCAGGGTCGCGGCAGAAGCACCGAAGTCCGGGTGCCGGCCCACATCATCCAGCGAATGCTCCGCAATGAGCTCGTTCGACACCGCACACTGCCGTTCGTACTCCTTGAGGAGTTGCGCGAGCGGGACGCCTTCGACCCTCAGGTCGGCGTCCTCGGTCGTCTCGTCGAATTGCGGGCCCTTGGCCGGCCTGCCCAGCAAGATGACCTCGAACCAGGTGTGTTCCACCCACCGCATGTGGGAGACGAGGCCCGCCATCGTCATCAGGGGCGAGGCCGGAAGGACGGACCGGTGTGCGTCCGCATCTGACAACCCTGCACATTTCCAGTGGATGATCGCGCGCTGCATGTCCAGCCAGCCGAGCAGCTGAGTTCGCTCGTCGGCACGGTAAGGAGGGCGATTGCGGGGAGGGGTCATGAGCGCCGAAGCTACCGCAGCGGCCATCGTGGAGCACGGGAATTACCGGCCGGTGAAACGGGCGGGCGGGGTGTCGGCGCGAGGGGGACGCGGTCAGTGGGGCGCCGAGGGGGAACTGCCGCGCAGGCCGTGGCGCAGTCGGGCACCCTGCCGCCGCAGCTCGGCCTGGACCGAGGCATGCGGCACGTCCCGCGGGGCGCGCCCGAGGCGTAGGGCCAGGGCGGCGCAGACCCCCGCGGCATGGCCGGTCGCCATCGAGACGGGCATCACGCGGTACGACGAGTGGGCCACGTGCGTACCCGAGATGCAGCGGCCCGCGACGAGCAGACGATCGATGCCCCGGGGCAGCAGACAGCGCAGCGGAATGTCGTAGAAGGTGCCGGGGGGCAGGCGCCTGAGGAGAGTGCCGGTGCCCTGCGGGTTGTGGATGTCGATCGGGTACGCGCCGTGCGCGATGGCGTCCGGGAAGTGCCGGCCCGCCAGAATGTCGTTCCCGGTCAGCAGGTAGTCGCCCATGATGCGGCGGGTCTCCCGGACCCCGATCTGCGTACCGCTCTGCACGACGTAGGACTCCTCGAAGCCGGGTACGTGCGTGCGCAGGAAGCGGTCGATCTGCGCGAGTTGGCGGCGGGCGGTGCACTCGGCGCGGCTCAGGTCCCAGACGTTGGTCCCTACGGCCCTGGTGACGCGGGTGCTGTTGACGCTGACCTCGCCGGGGTGCGGGGTGGCGAAGAACAGGATGTCCTCGCGCGGCAGCTCCAGTTCACCGTCCGCCGTCGCCTCCCTGATGAGGTCCCACAGACCGTGGACGCCGCGCCACTGCTCCGGGTGCCCACGGACGTACTCGGCGAAGCGCGGCTGGAGGAAGTCGACGACCCGGAACATGAGCGTCATCGGCTGGACGAGTCCATCCTCGGGCCGGCCGATCTCGTACGGGGCCCCGGTGGCCGCTGCGATGTCGCCGTCGCCGGTGCAGTCCACGACCACATCGGAGTCGATCACCACCGGCCCCGACTTGGTCTCGAAGACCACCCGTCGGCCGTCGTCGAGCAGCAGCGCCGAGGAGGCGAAGGCGTGGAACAGGAGCCGCACTCCGGCCTCGTCCAGCATTTCCAGTGTGACCAGCTTGAAGATCTCCGGGTCGAACGGCACCGTGTAGCCGGTCTCGAGGGAGGGCGGCACGCAGCCGCCGCGCTCGGTGAGCCGGTCCAGCAGCCGCCACAGGACGCCGGCGACCACCGGGTCGCCCTCGCCGTGATCGGTGGGCAGCAGCCGGAGCTCGTCCCCGGGCAGGGCCTGCTTCTTCTCGTTGTGGAACGACATCAGGGGCATCACCAACGCCACGGTCGCGTTGCCGCCGACGAATCCGTAACGCTCGACGAGGACGACCTCGGCCCCGGCATCGGCGGCGCCGAGCGCGGCTCCGATGCCGGCGGGTCCGCCTCCGACGACGAGTACGTCGGTCCGCCCGCCGAACCGCGCCGACCGCGGTGGCAGCGTGACGGTGCGCTGTTCGTCCGGCGGGCCGAGGATGGGCATCTGCTCCGTCGCCTCCGCTCAGCGCGCCCCGCCCGGGACGGGGCGCAAGTGGGGCCGCCGCTCCTGGATGTCCGCCAGCAGCGCCCCACAGCGTTCGCCGGTCTCCAGGGCGAGCTCGCGCAGCGCCTGGACCCGGCAGTGCAGCTCGTCCCGTCGCTCGGGGTACTCGTCCCACAGCCGGTCCACCTCCGCCAGCAGCAGCCCGGCCTGTTCCCTGGCCACCCCGACGAGCGCGGGAGCGCCCACCCGGCGCGCGAAGTCGAAGACCTTCCCCGCGTAGGGAAGCGGCAGGAGCGGTACGCCGGAGACCGCCGCGAAGATCAGGAAGTGCAGCCGCATGCCGACGGCCAGGTCCACATGGCGCATGAAGCCGAGGATCTGCCCGGGGCTGTAGGCGCCGTTGAGGATCCGTCCCCGGTCCGGCGAGGTCATGTGCGAGAGGACCGCATGTGCGTGGCGCACATCCTGGCGCTCCATCGGCATGAACACCACGCAGGCGTCGAGACGGTGCACGAGGAAGTCCGCCACGTCCGCGAGCAGCGCGTGGTAGTCGCTCTCGTCCAGGCGCTCGGCCGCCCGGCCCGGTTCGCGTACCGACATGGCCACCAGCCGGGTCCCGGCCGGAATGCCCTCCTCCCGCATCATCCGGTCGGTGAACTGCTCCGCGGAGAGCAGCAGTGCGGGATCGGCGGTGACGGTGACCTCGCGCTCGACGCCGACGTCCTCCAGGACGAGCCGGGACTCCTCGTCCCTGACCACCACCTCGTCCATCTGCGGCAGCACCTTGCGCAGGGCCTCACGGTCGTCGGCGTCGTGCAGCGGGCCGACCCCGACCGCGTAGGCGAACGTCGGGATACCACGCGTGTGGGCGGCCCCCACCAATCGCAGGTAGCGGCGCGCCTGGCCGTCGTAGAGGACTCCGCCGCCGCCGAGAATCAGCAGGTCGAGGCCGGAGAGGGTGGCCAGCACCTGGTTCTGGCTCACGCCTTCCCAGTCCACCACCTCGTCGGCCCGGCGGTGGTTGGCCCGAGTGTGCCTGGCGTCCCGGCTGAAGACGACCACGTGCGCGTCCGCGCATCGGGCGCGCAGGCAGCCGAGCACGCAGGCGAGGATGGACTCGTCACCGATGTTGAAGCCGCCGTACGAGCCGAGCACGCCGACGCGCAGCCCGGGCCTGTCGGCGGGCGGGAACCGGTCGTCTGTAGCGATCACCGTGCCTCCCGGCGCATCGGAGTCGGTCCGAGGCGGCTCGCCGGTGCGGCCGAAGCCGGCACTCGGTGCGCCCCCGCCCGACTGCCCGAGCCCCGGCAGGGCAAACACCGAAGCCGCTCGTCGACGGCCGATCCGCGTGCCGGGCACGGTCCGCCGGGTTCCGGGTACCCGTCTGAAAGACCCGCGGGTATCGAGCCGAGGAGGCCGCTCATGGCGCAGGAGACCGATGTCGTGGTGGTCGGGATGGGAGTGGGCGGCGAGCACGTCTGCGAGCGGCTGGCCGAGGCCGGTCTTGGCGTCGTCGGGGTGGAGGCCGAGCTGGTGGGCGGGGAATGCGCGTACTGGGCCTGCATCCCGAGCAAGATGATGATCCGCGGCGGGAATCTGCTCGCCGAGGCCCGGCGGATCCCCGGCATGGCAGGGCAGGCCCAGGTCGCCCCGCACTTCGGGCCGGTCGCGGCGCGGATCCGGGACGAGGCGACCGACGACTGGAACGACCAGGTGGCCGTGGACCGATTCACCGGCAAGGGCGGGCACTTCGTGCGCGGGCGCGGGCGGCTGACCGGGCCCGGCCGGGTGGAGGTCGACGGTGCGGTGTTCACCGCCCGGCGGGGGGTGGTGCTGGCCACTGGCAGCCGTCCGCGGATCCCGCCGGTGCCGGGTCTTGACCGGGTGCCGTACTGGACGAACCGCGATGCGGTCGCGGCCAAGGAGCCGCCCGGCTCGCTGATCGTGCTCGGTGGCGGCGCGGTCGGCCTGGAGCTCGCCCAGGCGTTCGCCCGCTTCGGCTCCGCCGTGACCGTCGTCGAGGCGACGGAGCGGCTGCTGCCCGCTGAGGAGCCCGAGACCGGCGCGCTGCTCGGCGAGGTGCTGGGCGCGGAGGGGATCACCGTACGCACCGGGGCGCGGGCAGCCGGCGTACGCCATGCCGGGAACGCCTTCCTGGTCGCACTGGACGGTGGCGAGGAGGTCACCGCCGAGCAGCTGCTGGTGGCCACCGGGCGGCGCGCCGATCTGACCGGCCTCGGCCTGGAGACCGTCGGCCTGGACCCGGATGCCCGCGCTCTGGACGTCGACGGGCAGCTGCGGGCCGCGGCCGGTCTGTGGGGCGTCGGCGATCTGACCGGACGTGGCGCGTTCACGCATGTGGCGATGTACCAGGCCGAGATCGTGGTACGCGCCATCCTGGGAAAGCCCGGCCCGGACGCGGACTACCGGGCCCTGCCCAGGGTCACCTTCACCGACCCCGAGGTCGGCTCTGTCGGCCTGAGCGAGCAGGCCGCCCGGGAGCGAGGACTGCGGGTGCGCACCGGCACCGCGCAGGTGCCGTCCTCGGCGCGCGGCTGGATCCACAAGGCAGGCAACCAAGGCCTGATCAAACTGGTCGAGGACGCCGACCGCGGCGTGCTGGTCGGCGCCACCTCCGCCGGGCCGACGGGTGGCGAAGTGCTGTACGGGCTCGCGGTGGCGGTGCAGGCCGACGTCCCGGTCGACCGGCTGCGGCACATGATGTACGCCTACCCCACCTTCCACCGCGGCGTGGAGGACGCCCTCGCCGCGCTGGACCGGGACTGACACCACCTCAGGGCGGCCCGGCCAACGAAGCCAGGACAGATCCAGGCCGCTCGTCGGCGTCAGCTGCCGATGCCGAGGCCGCTCAGCAGCACCAGGACCACAGTGGTGACGCCCTCAGCCCGTGCGCCGCGACCACGGGCTGCCGGGTTGTTCGCGTACGCGGGGAAGTCCCGGCCAGTGCCGGAACGGCCACTGATGCAAGCCGCACGAGTGATTCCTGCCTGCCGGTCGGGTCGGGCTCAACGTGCCGCCGAAGGATCGATGCACCTTCTCGCTACGTTCCATCAGACGCCGATCATCAGGCGCCACCTTGTCCATGCAGTAACGAGGAGTTGATCATTCATGGCCGTGTGCGAGGTCTGCCACAACGACTATGAGATGGCGTTCGAGGTACACGCCGCGGGAGCCGTCCACGTTTTCGACAGCATCGAATGCGCCGCCCAGAGGATGGCGCCGATCTGTGAGAACTGTCAGTGCCGCATCCTGGGTCACGGACTTCAGGCGGACGGACAGTTCTTCTGCTGTGCGAACTGTGCGCGCCAGAGAGGTGTCGCGCAACTCGTGGATCACGCCTGAGCCGCACGTCCGCCGGACCTGAACTCGCACGGCGGGCATGAACCCGGCGGAAGCGGGTACCCCCGCGGCCGGAGGGCGATGCAGCGGCACCGCGCGACCGATCAGGTGTACCCGCGACCGCACCGAAGGCCGTATCGCCGTACGCGGAAGGACGGATCGTGACCACCCCGCAGCCGCCGGGGCGCCCCGGCCCCGCCGATCCGGATCCCGTACCGCCCACACCCGGCCCTACGCCTGGGCCCCCGGCGCCGGAGCCCGGTCCAGGGCCCGGACCGGTCCCGTCCCCCGGGCCCGACCCGGTGCCTCCGTCGCCGCCCGGACCAGGCCCCGATCCCGTACCTCCGAGCCCCCAGCCGCCCACTCCGGGACCCGGGCCCGGTCCCGCACCTGATCCCGTGCCGCCTCCTCAACCTGACGTGCGCCACCACGAACAGACCCGCGGGGCCCGCAGCCCGACGTAATCGCCGCCCGGGTCGCCGCCCGGTTTGTGGGCGCGCTCTGCGGAAACTCGCTGGACGCCGGCTGCTCGGACCGTCCAGGAGGAGAGCATCATGAGGCAGGTCGCCGATTTCGTGCTGGAGCGTCTGCGGGCCTGGGGGGTCCACCGGGTGTTCGGGTATCCGGGCGATGGCATCAACGGCTTGCTCGGGGCATTCGACCGGGCGGACGGAGATCCGGAATTCATCCAGGCGCGGCACGAGGAGACCGCGGCGTTCATGGCCTGCGGCCACGCCAAGTTCACCGGTGAGGTCGGCTGCTGCACGGCCACCTCAGGCCCCGGCGCGATCCATCTGCTCAACGGTCTGTACGACGCCAAGCTGGATCACCAGCCCGTGGTCGCGCTCGTGGGCCAGCAGAAGACGCTCTGTCTGGGCTCGCACTACCAGCAGGAAATCGCCCTGGAGCAACTGTTCGCCGATGTCTCCGAGTACTGCCAGATGGTGGTGCACCCCGGCCAGGCCCGGCACGTCATCGACCGTGCCTTCAAGACCGCGCTCACCACGCGCGGCGTCGCCACCGTCGTCATACCGGAGGACATCCAAGAGGCGAAAGCCCAGCCCTCACCGCCCAAGGCGCACGGCTCCGTGTTCTCCAGCGTCGGCTGGAGCCGGCCGCGGATTCTGCCCGACGAGGACGAGTTGCGCCGCGCGGCGGGCATCCTCAATCAGGGCGAGCGGGTCGCCATGCTGATCGGCCAGGGTGCCGCGGATGCCGAGAGCGAGGTCGTGGAGACCGCGGAGCTCCTCGGGGCCGGCGTCGCCAAGGCACTGCTGGGCCGAGCCGTGCTGCCCGACGATCTGCCGTGGGTCACCGGCCCGATCGGCCTGCTGGGCAGCAAGGCCAGCGACGAGATGATCCAGCACTGCGACACGCTCTTCATGATCGGCACCAGCTTCCCGTACGCCGAGTGGCTGCCGGACGAGGGGCAGGCCAGGGGAGTGGAGATCGACATCGACGGCCGGATGATCGGCATGCGCTACCCCATGGACGCCCACCTGGTCGGTGACGCCAAGGAGACGCTGCGCGCGCTCATCCCGCTGCTGCACCGCAAGGAGGACCGCAGCTGGCGGCGGCGGATCGAGAAGGACGTCCAGGAGTGGAACCGGATCTGCGACAAGCGTGCCGAGCAGCACTTCGGAGGGGTCATCAATCCGCAGGCGGTCGCGGCAGAGCTGTCCTCGCGGCTGCCCGACGGGGCCATCGTGACCGCGGACTCCGGGTCCGGCACCAACTGGTGGGCCCGCAACCTCAAGCTCCGTAAGGGCATGAGCGCCTCCCTCTCCGGCACGCTGGCCACCATGGGCCCGGCGGTGCCGTACGCCATCGCCGCCCGGCTCGCGCACCCCGACCGGCCGGTGATCGCCTTCGTCGGCGACGGCGCGTTCCAGATGAACGGCATGAACGAGATGATCACCGTCAAGCGGTATCTGGACCGCATGACCGGACGGGCACCGCTGATCTTCTGCGTCCTGAACAACCAGGACCTCAACCAGGTCACCTGGGAGCAACGCGCCATGGGAGGCGACCCCAAGTACCCGGCCTCCCAGGAGATTCCCGACGTCCCCTACGCCGCCTTCGCCGAGCTGATCGGTCTCGGCGGAATCCGGTGCGACTCCCCGAAGCGCGTCGGCAGCGCGTGGGACAAGGCGCTGGCGGCGGACCGACCCGTCGTCCTCGAGTTCGCCGTCGACCGGGAGATCGCTCCCATCCCCCCGCACATCACGCTGGAACAGGGCAGGAAGGCGGCGAAGGCCGCGGTACGCGACCCGGAGCGGGCCGGCGTCGCCGCACGGGGAGTGCGCCAGAAGCTCACGGAGTACGCCGAGCACCTGCCCGGCCGTACCCGTGCGAACGTATGATCCGCGCCAACCTCCGGCTCGGGAAGGGGCGAACGAGACGCATACGGCGGCGCCGGCGCGCCGGGCCGCGCGGTACGCGCGTCGGTACGGCGCGCAGCGCGGGCTGACCGGCGGCACCCGAGGAGCTCGTTCGTGACCCGTCACGGCGGAGGTGCGGGCCGTCGGCCGCAAGATCGTGTGTCGCGTCGTCAGACCGGCCTCGAACGAAAACACGGCGGTTCACACTCGCATACGAGGCTAGTTAGACTCCCCCCTCATGCGAACCACCCCCCACAGTAATAAGTTTCGCGTGCAGCACAACCGTCCGATATTCATGGAGAGTTCAGGTCGACGCAGAAAGTTCCTGCGGTTCGCGGCAGTGGCCCTGGGAGGCGCGTGCACCGGATATCTGCTGCTGGTCGCGGTACTGATCGGAGGGCTGCAACAGCCCTCCGGGAAGCAACCGCCGAATACGAAGGAGCCGCTGCAAACCGGACCCGCCCGACACGAGACCGGCGCCCCGACGGGTTCCGCCTCCCCTGATTCGGCTTCCCGTCCCGACACCGGTCGTCGCGGCTCCCCACCGTCCGCCCCTGGGCGGACGCCGCACGAACGCGCGGGCAGGTGAGTCCCCGGCACGCGCTGCGTCGTCCTCCACGCGGGCACTGGCTGCTGTTGGTGCTCATCCTTCCGGCGGTCACCGCTGCTCTGCTCTTCGAAGGCTGGATCACTCATGAGGTCGACGCCGCGCGGACGAAGCGTCCGTGCAGCAGACCCATACCGAAGTCCGCGGACACCGGAGAGCCGGTGCTGCGCCTCACCGCTGACCGGATCGAGACGGCGGGCATGCCTGCCCGTACCGCCGCGCTCACCTTCGACGGGGGCCCCGACCCCGTATGGACGCCGCGCCTGCTCGACCTGCTGCGCAAGTACCGGGCGCAGGCCACCTTCTTCGTCTACGGGGCCCAGGTCGCCCGCCATCCCGAGCTGGTGCGGCGGATCCGCGACGAAGGCCACGAGATCGGCTCGTACACCTACTCCGGTGGCGATCTGGGCGCGGCGTCGCTCATCCGCTCCCGGATGGAACTGTCGCTCACGCAGACGGCATTGGCGGGCACCGCGGGCGTCAACACCAGGCTGCTCCGGCTGCCGCACACCACCGCGGCCGACACGCTGTGCGGCGCCGAGTGGACGGCGGCGCGGCGCGCGGCCGCGCAGGGATACCTCATCGTCGCAGCCGACCGAAAGTCCCGCAGACCGTCAGAGGGTGTGGTGCGGCAGTACAGCCATACCGACCTCGGGTACCACGAGGCGGAGGCGCTGCTCCGCAACCGGAACGTCCATCGGTTCACCACGGTCACGGCCGGGCTCGGGCGGCTCTCCTTCGTCACTCCCGTTCCGCTGGCCCAGCGTCTGGAAGGCGAGGGGCTGATCTGGGCGCAGGCTCTCGGGCACGCCTTCACGCGCATGATGGCCTGGGCACTGGGGATCGTGGGCGCGTTGGGGGTGCTGCGGCTGGCCCTGCTCGCACTCTTCGCGCGCACGCATGTGCGGCGCCTGGCCAGCTATCGACCCGGTGCGCCCCGGCTGAGGGAGGTGACCGAGCCGGTGACGGTGCTGGTGCCCGCGTACAACGAGGAGGCGGGCATCGCCGCCACTGTGCACTCGCTCCTCGCATCCACGCACCGGTACCTCCAGATCGTCGTCATCGACGACGGGTCGACGGACCGTACGGCGGACATCGTCGACGCCATCGACGACCCGCGGGTCACGGTGGTGCGGCAGCCCAACGGCGGCAAGCCGAGAGCCCTCAACACCGGCCTGGCTCATGCGCGTTATGACATCGTCGTCATGGTCGATGCGGACACCGTCTTCGAACCGGAGGCGCTGTACCGGCTCATCCAACCGCTCGCCCACCCCGCGATCGGCGCGGTCAGTGGGAACACCAAGGTCGGCAACCGGCGCCGGCTGCTGGGCAGATGGCAGCATCTGGAGTACGTCGTCGGGTTCAACCTGGACCGGCGGATGTTCGACGTCCTCGAGTGCATGCCGACGGTCCCCGGCGCCATCGGCGCCTTCCGCCGGGACACGCTGATGGGTATCGGCGGCGTCAGCGACGACACCCTGGCCGAGGACACCGACCTCACCATGGCTCTGTGGCGGGCGGGCTGGCGGGTGGTCTACGAGGAGTCGGCGGTCGCCTGGACCGAAGTGCCCGGCAGCCTGCGTCAGTTGTGGCGGCAGCGGTACCGCTGGTGCTACGGCACCCTGCAGTCCATGTGGAAGCACCGGCGCGCCGTGATCGAACTGGGCCCGGCCGGGCGCTTCGGCCGCCGCGGGCTGGCCTATCTCGCCCTGTTCCAGGTCGTCCTGCCGCTGCTCGCTCCGGTGGTCGATGTCTTCGCCGTCTACGGGGTGTGCTTCCGCGATCCCACCCAGGCGATCGCGGTCTGGCTCGGCTTCCTCGCCGTGCAGCTGATCACGGCGGGGTACGCGCTGCGGCTGGACGGCGAGCGGCTGCGCGCGCTGTGGCCGTTGCCGCTCCAGCTGTTCGTCTTCCGGCAGTTGCTGTATCTGGTGGTCATTCAGTCCGTGGCCACCGCTCTGCTCGGCACCCGGCTGAAGTGGCACCGTATGCGCCGCTCCGGCATGGCCGACCCGAACCTGTTCGAGGAGCCGGACCCGCAGCGGAGCCTGTCGTCGAAGCAGCCGAAGGGAGTCGGATCGTGAGGGATCCGCTGAACCGGTGGGTCGAAGGTGACCCATACGACACCGCGGGGGCCGGATACGACGGGTTCGCGGTCTTTCAGTCCGGCTCTCCGGACCGCGCGGCGACCGGGGCCGGCCCGGACCCTGCGGACGCACTCGCTCCGCGACCCGGCAGCGACGCCGAGTACAGCGATCACGGCAACGCCTCCCGCTACGGCCCCAGGGGTTCTCGCGCCCGCCGGCCCAAGCGGCGCCGCCCCGTGCGGCGGACGGCGATCGCGCTGCTCACCGTGGTCCTGGGCACCTCCCTCGGCACGTATTCCTGGGCCGACACGAAGCTCGACCGCGACGTCGACCTCAACACGTTCGGTATCCGGCCCCCGGCCGGCGAAGGCACCAACTACCTCATCGTGGGCTCCGACAGCCGCGAAGGCCTCTCCGAGCAGGACAGGAAGGAGCTGCACACCGGCTCGCCGGGAGGCCGCCGTACCGACTCGATGATCGTGCTGCACACCGGCGCCCACGGCACCACCATGGTCAGCCTCCCGCGCGACTCCTGGATCACCATCCCCGGCTACACCAGCCCCGCCACCGGCAAGCGTTCGGCGCCGACGAAGGACAAGCTGAACGCGACCTTTGCGTACGGCGGTCCCCAACTGCTCGCCCGCACGGTCGAGCACAACACCGGGCTGAGGATCGACCACTACGCGGAGATCGGCTTCGCGGGCTTCGTGAACATCGTCAACGCCGTCGGTGGCGTCCCGATCTGCCTCGACAGGGACATCAAGGACGAGAAGTCGGGCTCCGACTTGAGGAAGGGCTGCCAGGTCCTCGACGGCACCGAGTCGCTCGCGTTCGTCCGCCAGCGTCACCAGGAGGCCCAGGGCGATCTGGGCCGCACCCGGAATCAGCGGAAGTTTCTGTCCGCCCTCGCTCACCGGGCCGCCGCACCGGACACCGCGCTCAACCCGTTCGAGCTCTACCCGGCCCTGAGCGCCGGTCTTGACACCCTCATCGTCGACCGCGGAATGAGCCTCAGGGACCTCATGTCGATGTTCCAGGCGGTCCAGAGCGCAACCGGCGGACGCGGACGGCAGGTCAGCGTGCCCGTGGCCGACCTCGGTTTCTCGACGCCCAAAGGCAGCGCCGTGCGGTGGAACATGGCACAGGCGAGAAAGCTCTTCGGTGAGCTGAAGCACGACCGGCCGGTGAGCCTCACCGAGAAGGGATCTGCCGGCCGGTCATTCGCCCATCACGCGGCGGAGTAGCCGTATGGAGGGGATGTCGGGGATGTCGCCCCAACGAGGTGTCAGGCGGAGGGCGGGGGCACCGGGGTGATGAGCGCGAAGGGCGCTCCCTGGGGGTCCTGAACCACGGCCATCCGTCCCGCCATCATGTCGAAGGCGGGCTTGAGCACCGTGCCGCCGAGGGAGGTCAGCTTCGCCACGGCGGCATCGGTGTCGTCGACGGCGAAGTAGACCATCCAGTGCGACGGGGTGCCGGGCGGTACCCCCTCGGGCATGTCCTGCATCCCGCCGACCGTACGGCCGTTCACGGTGAGGGCGAAGTAGCCTTCGGCGCCTTCCATGGGAGAGGTCTCGATGCCGAGTGCGCGGGAGTAGAACGGCATGGCCGTGCCGCGGTCGGTGGTGTTGAGCTCGTTCCAGACCATCGCACCGTTCTCGCCGGTGACTCCGGCGCCGGGGAAGTCCTTGGCCTCCCAGACGCCGAAGACGGCTCCTGCAGGGTCGATGGCCACCAGCATCCGCCCCAGGGTCATCACATCCATGACCGGCATCATCACGGTGCCGCCGTTGCGGTCGATCGCCTCTTGGGTGGCGCTCGCGTCCGAGGAGGCGAAGTAGGTGGTCCATACGGTCGGTGGGACGGGCTCGTCCTCGGGCATCGACTGCGCGGACATGATCCCGCCGACCGGCATGCCGCGCAGGGAACACACCGAGTATCCGCCGGTCTCGGGTGGTCCGATCTCACCGGTCCAGCCGAGCAACTGCCCGTAGAAGTCGAGGGCGGCCTGCTGGTCGGGGACGACGAGATCGACCCAGCAGGGTGTGCCGGGCTGGTAAGAGTCGGTGACTTCGGGCATCGGTGCCTCCGGGGCGCGTCACGGCTGTCGGGTCCGTCGTAAAGGAACCCCCTGCCGCCACCCTCTCCGTGAGAGCTCGCTCCCGCCACTCGGCAGCCCCCGCGCGGTACCCCTGCGGGGTCACATCTGCGGCGTCAGGCGCGTGCGGGAGCAGATCTTGATGTCGAACGCATGGCCTAATGCACTTCCGGTCTTTTACGTACTGAAGGCTGTTCGGCATACCCCGGCGGGGTATATGGCCAGATCAGATCCCGGCGGGAACCGGGGTTGGGGAAGCGGCTGGTCAACCCTTGGGCCCCGGTCGGCCGGTGCTCGCCAGCGCGTCGATCGGACTCCCGGCGCACCAACTGCAGGTCTAGACCTGGGCATTGGGGTCCACGAGAATGTCGCCGACCGCGAACCGAGTGAGAGGGTGACCATGAAGCGACTGAGCGCCATCCTCACGGCCCTGCTGGTGGTTCTGTTCTGCGTGCTGCATACGGCACCCGCCGGAGCGGCGGCGTCCAAGCGCGTCGTCACGTACTACCAAACGCAGTACTCCAACAACCAGTACGTCTCACCGCTGGGCCTGACCGAGCACAAGACCGGGGTCACCAACCTGATCGTGGGAGCGGTCCACCTCAACGACATCAACGGGCCGTACAAGCCGGTGCACCTCAACGACGACCCGCCGAACGCGCCGAAGTTCGACCAGATGTGGCGCGACCTGAAGACCATGCAAGGCCAGGGCGTCAAGGTACTGGCCATGGTCGGCGGCGCAGCGGCCGGCAGCTTCACCCGCCTGGACACCCAGTTCGACACCTACTATCCGCTGCTGCGGGACTTCATCCGGACCTACGGGTTGGACGGCGTGGATCTGGATGTGGAAGAGCGGATGTCGCTGGCCGGGGTCGAGCGGGTGATCGACAGCCTGCGTGCCGACTTCGGTGCGGGCTTCCTGATCACGCTCGCACCGGTGGGCACGGCGCTCAGCGGCGGCGGAAACCTGTCCGGCTTCGACTACGAGCAGCTCTACCGGGATCGTGGCCGGGACATCGCCTGGTTCAACGCCCAGTTCTACAACGGGTGGGGCAGCATGTCCTCGACCGCCAGCTATGACCGCATCGTCGGCCGCGGGCTGATCCCGGCGGACAAGGTGGTCGCCGGGGTACTGACCAATGCCGCCAACGGCGGCAGCGGCTATGTGGACCTCCCCACGCTCAAGTCGACCCTCGCCAACCTGGTCAAGAAGTACCCGGACTTCGGTGGGGTGGACGGGTGGGAGTATTTCAACTCCCAGCCCGGTGGCACCGCCGCGCCGTGGCGGTGGGCAGCCGAAGTCTCCGGCGCCATGGCGAGGTAGCGGGACGTCCCTCGCTCCTCAGACGCTGCCGGAAACCGAGCATCAGGACGGAGGCAACGGCTGCGCCACCACCACACCTTGGGCAGGGCGCTCGTCGCCGTGACGGCACCCCCGCGGACACCCCGTACCCCCTGCTGATGCCCACACCAGGCGTCCGCTCCGGACCGTGACTCCGAGGCCGCTGACCGCGTAGTCCGGGGTGACTTCCACTGGCTCGCACATCTTGGAACACGAGAGCATGTTCGGTACCGTGCGGGCCTGTTGATTCTGGAGCGCGATTCACGCCCGCAGAAGGGTGGACCACCAGATGCCCCGACTCCGCCGAACATTCCGTGGGCTTGCCGTGCTGGCCCTTGCCGCGGCGCTGGCGGCGCCCATCCCCTCAGCGGAGGCGATCGGCGCCGCGTCTCCTCCCGGGGACGTGTACAAGCTGCTGGAGGACCCCGAGGCGACCGGGATCGGACAGGAGCCGGCACACGCCGAGCTGACTCCGTACGCCGACACCAAGAGCGCGCTCGAGAGCGGGGCGGACAGCCCATGGACCGAGTCGCTCGACGGCACGTGGAAACTCCACCTCTCCGACCGCCCCGAGGACGTCCCCAAGGGATTCCCCGCGGAGGGCTACGACACGGGTGGGAGCGGTTGGCGCAGCGTCCGGGTACCGCACACATGGCAGTCCGACGGCCTCGACCACCCGATGTTCCGCAACATCCCAACTGAGATGTACCCGGACGACCCGCCGAAGGTCCCGCACGACGTCAATCCCACCGGGGCCTACGTCCGCACCTTCGAGCTACCCGAGAGCTGGCAGAAGCGGGAGACGTTCCTGCGCTTCGAGGGCGTCACCAGCGGCTACCTGGTCTGGGTCAACGGCGCGTACGTCGGCTACGACCAAGGTGGCTACACACCCGCCGAGTTCGACATCAGCGAGCACCTGCACCCCGGGAAGAACACCATCGCCCTTCAGGTCCACCGCTGGGGCTCGGGAGCCCACCTGGAGGACTACGACCAGTGGCGATTCGCGGGCATCTTCCGCTCGGTCGGTCTGTACTCGACTCCCGCGACCTACATACGCGATGTCACCATCAAGACCGATCTGGACGCCGAATACCGTGACGCCCGGCTCTCGGCGGACGTCGAGGTGGCTGCCAAGGGTGCGTCCGGAGACCGCAAGCGGAAGGTCACCGGCACGCTCTACGACCAGCGCGGACACAAGGTGACAACGATATCCGGCACGGTGGATCCCAGCGACGGTGCCGCGTCCGCCACTCTCAGCGGCAAGGTCACCGCGCCGGCCAAGTGGACCGACGAGACGCCCAACGTCTACACCCTGGTCGTCCAACTCGCCGATGCCGACGGCAAGGTCACCCACACGACCGCTCAGCCGGTCGGCTTCCGCGACATCGAGATCAAGAACGAGCAACTCCTCGTCAACGGCGAGCGCATCCTGATCAAGGGCACCAACCGCGCCGAGACGGACCCCAAGACCGGCCGTCACGCGACCCGCGAGCGCACCGCGTCCGACGTCTCCCTGATGAAGCAGCTCAACATCAACGCGGTGCGCACGTCCCACTACCCCTCGGACCCGTATCTGTACGAGCTGGCCGACAAGCAGGGCCTGTGGATCGACGACGAGGTGGACATCGAGACCCACCACCACGACGGCTGCCCGGACAATTGCCTGGCCGAACGGCCCGAGTGGCAGAAGGCGTTCATGGACCGCTTCACAGCGATGTACGAGCGGGACAAGAACCACCCCAGCGTGTTCATGTGGGACACCGGCAACGAGGCGGGGCTCGGCAAGGCGCACTACGCGATGGCCGACTTCCTCGAGAAGAACGACCCCGACCGTCCCGTCTACCACCAGCCCAACTCGCCGGACGGCGACGCCCCGTTCGCCGACGTGTGGGGTCCGCGCTACCCCTCGCCCACGGGTCTCGAGGACAAGGCGAAGTCCACCCGCAAGCCGATCATCATGGGCGAGTACGCCCACGCCATGGGCAACTCGCTCGGAAACTTCCGGGAATTCTGGGACGTGGTCCGCAAGTATCCTCAAGTCCAGGGCGGCTTCATCTGGGACTGGGCGGAGCAGAACATGGCCCAGCCGATCGTCACCACCCCCGACGCATCCGGTAACGACATCCTGGCGTCCGTCATGGGCAAGCCCGACCACGTGGACGGGGATGGCGGAGGCAAGGCGCTCGACCTGTCCGGGCTCGACGACTGGGTCGAGGTCTACCGGGACCCGAAGCTCGACGCGGTCTCCGACGCCCTCACCGTGGACGCCCGGGTCAAGCCTGGCGACTGGACCGGTATGTTCACCATCGTCGCCAAGGGTGACCACAACTATGCGCTGCAGATGAAGGACAAGGACACCCTGGAGTTCTTCGTCTACGGCGACGGCGGCTGGCACACCGCGTCCGCCGATGTGCCGGGCGACTGGTACGGGTCGTGGCACCGCGTCTCCGGCACCTTCGACGGCACGGCGGTGAAGCTGTTCATCGACGGCAAGGAGGCGGCCTCCACCGCCTGGAGCGGCACCATCAGCTACTCCGCCCAGCCGGTGAACATCGGCCGCGACGCCGAGAACGACCTGGAGAACATCCAAACCCGGATGTCGCACGGCACCATCGACCAGGTCCGCATCTACCACAGGGCGCTGACGCCCGATCGACTCGACGCCGATCCGAAGACCGACGCCGAGCTCGCGCTCGACTTCGACACGCTCAAGCAGGAGGGCGAGTACCTGTCCTTCGGGGCCGGGCCCGGCGGTGTCGACGGCGTGGTCTCCTCCGACCGCACCGTGCAGCCCGAGGCCCGCGCCATGGCCGCCGTGCACGCACCGCTGCGGATCTCGTCCGCCGTGCCCGCGACCGGCCGGATCAGCGTGCTCAACGAGCGCTCCTTCACCGGCACAGGCGACCTGCGGCTGCGCTGGCGGGTCACGGAAGGGGACAGGAAGCTGGCGGACGGCACCCGGGCGCTGGACATCGCACCCGGTGAGCGCAAGGAGATCGCCCTGCCCAGGCCGCCCGCCAACCCCAAGGACGCGGACCGGCAGCTGACCGTGGAGGCGGTGGCCGAGGACGGCGGGCACCTCGTCGCCGTCGAGCAGTTCGACCTCGGCGGCAGCCAGCTCGCGGGCGTGGTGCAGGCGCAGGCGCCCGGCAAGCTCACGACGAAGCAGGACGGGTCACGGCTCACCGTGTCCGGCGACGGCTTCTCGTACTCGTTCGACCGGGACAGCGGTGCGCTGGTGTCCGCGAAGGCCGCCGGGCGCGAGCTGATCTCCGCAGGTCCCGAGCTGGACGCCTGGCGGGCGCCGGTCAGCAACGAGATGTGGGGCGAGGGGGGCGAATGGCGGGCCGCCGGTCTCGACCGGCTCCGCACCAAGCCCGGCAGGGTGACGGTGGACGAGAACGGGCCCGGCCGCACTGTCGTCGTCACCGTGCCCGCCACCGTGGCGGCACGCGGTGTCGAGGGGTCCTCGTTCGAGCAGACCGTCCGCTACACCGTGGGCGGAGCCGGGGAACTGCAGGTCGACCACCGGGTCGAGGCGCAGGGCAAGGCCCGTGACGTCCCGTACCTCCCCAGGATTGGCCTCTCGCTCCAGGTGCCGGACCGCTACGACCGGTTCACCTGGTACGGGCGCGGCCCGCACGAGAACTACAACGACCGCGAGGACGGGGCACCGGCCGGGGTGTGGTCCACGGACGTGGACAAGCAGTTCTGGAAGTACACCCCGGTGCAGGACTTCGGGAACCACGAGGAGGTGCGCTGGGCGTCGCTGTCCGACGGCACGAGCGGGCTGCTGGTCTCGGCCTCCGAGCGCTTCTCGGCCTCGGTGACGCCGTTCGCCGACATCGACCGCGCCGCGTACCCGTTCGCCGTCCAGCAGAATCCCGACGGCAACACCCTGCACCTGGACCACGCGGTCAGCGGCGTCAGCGAGACGTTCCACACCGTGCTGCCCGAATACCAGGTGAAGCCGAACCGTGAGTACGCGTACTCGTTGCGGCTGCGCCCGCTGACCGCCGCCGAGGCGCGCAGCGGCAAGCCCGGGGGGCCGGTCGTGTGCGCCCCGGAGGCGAAGCTGACGGCCGAGGACACCAGCCTCGCCGCGGGCGATTCCACCCCGGCCGAGCTGACCGTCAGCAACCCGTGCGACACCCCGCTCAAGGGCGTCTCGGCGGCGGTCGACGCGCCTGCCGGCTGGACCGCGGAGCCCGGCTCCGCCACGCTCGGCGACCTGGCGGCCGGGGGGTCGAGGACCGTCAAGACCCGGATCACCCGGGGTGAGGGCACTCCGGACGGGCTGCGGCCCGTCGTCGCCCGGGTCTCGGCCTCGTCCACGGGCGGCGCCCGGGTGGGCACCCAGGCGAGGGCGGTCGTCGACGGCACTCCACCCCCGCCACGCGGAAACGTGCCTGTGTCCGGGCTGGACTTCATCACCGCCGACAACGGCTGGGGCCCGGTCGAACGGGACACCAGCAACGGCGAGTCCGCCGGCGGCGACGGCAAGACCCTCAGCATCGGTGGCAAGACCTACGAGCGGGGACTCGGCGTCCACGCCGACTCGACGGTGGAGGTCTACCTCGGGAGCAACTGCTCGACATTCACCGCCGAGATCGGCCTGGACGACGAAGTGGATCCGAACGGAAGCGTCGTCTTCGAGGTCTACGCCGACGCCAAAAAGGTCTACACCAGCAAGGTCCTCACAGGCCCGGACACCGCCGTGCCCATCGAGGCCGCGGTCACCGGCGCGCAGCGGCTCACGCTTCGCGTCACCGACGGTGGCGACGGCAACGCGCACGACCACGCAGACTGGGGGGCGGCCGTGGTGCATTGCGGAACGAGATGAAGCGGCGCTCGGGCCTCGCCCGCCGTGCGGACGGGGCCTGCGGTGACCGACCGAGGACCGGTGAGGCCGGCTGGGCCTAGGGCCTGTCCGGCCGCCACGTCAACTGGTCGTCGACCCAGTTCTCCTGAGGGTGCCCGACGGCCAGCGCGTGGAACGGGGCTCGCTCACGGGCCACGGACAGGGCCTCCCAGGAGTCGCGATCCCGTAACTACCTGGTGGACGCCTCTCGCGAGGGCATTGAGATCCGGGTCGCGCAGAGCCTGCCGCTGCGCCTCATGGTCTTCGATGAGAGCACCGCGCTCATGGCCATCGACCCCAAGGACAGCTCCGCCGGTGCCATCGCCATGTACGGCAAAGACCTCGTCCGGTCCTTCCAGGCCCTCTTCGACTTCTGCTGGTTCACGGCGGACCCCCTCGAGAGCCTGACGTGCGAACAGGAGGACCGGCCGGTGATTCATCTGACCCCGCAGCAGCACGTCATCCCGGATGCTGGCGGAAGGTGTCAAGGACGAGGCCATCGCGCGTCAGCTGGGGGTCTCCGCGCGCACCCTGAGCCGCATCACCTCCACGCTCCTGGAACAGCTCCAGGTGGAGACGCCCTTTCAGGCCGGAATGAAGATCGCCCAGTTGGGACTGCTCAATGGGTCCTCGCCCGCGGCTTCAGTGGCATCGGCGGCGTCGTCGGCAGTCCCGGCGCGGGCAGCGGGTCGGTGCCGTACCTCTTGATCTCGCCGAAGCGGGTCCCGGTCATCCCTTCCGAACCGGCCTAGTCGATCTCCTCGAGAGGGCCACGGATCCCGAAACGGGTGAGACGGGATGTCATGAGTAGCTCAGCTGCTCTTCCCAGTCGGTTCCACGCCCTTCCGGGGTGAGATCGAACAGGTTCCAGAGGGGTTCGAGCGTGCCGACGTGACGGGGATCCTGTCCGGGGTCCATGGGTGCGTACAGCAGCTCCGAGCCCCAGAAGTGGCGGATCTGTTCGCCATCGCGCCGGAAGACATTCAGCATCGGCATCGACAAACCCTCTGCCGTCTCGGCGAGGTAGTCGCGGCTGTAGGTGTTGTCTGCGGCGGACAGCAGGCGCAGTCGTCGCCAGCCACGCTCCTGGGCAAAGGTGAGGAGGCGCGGCAACGGCGCCCTGGCGACGACCGCGAAGTTGACATGCTGGACGACATGCTCTGCAGCGCCGTCGAGCTGATCGAGCAGCGTCGTGCACGACGGGCACGGGCCCTCTTCGAGCTTCAGCTCCGCCGTCCGACCACTCTTGGGCCCCGGCCGCTTGTCACCGGGGTGACGCGGGAACATGAAGCTGTAGATCACCAGAGAGTCCTTGCCGGGCGCGAAGAGCTCGGACAGCCGCACGTCGGTCGGGGTGCCGTCCGGCCCTGCTCCCTGGAACACGTAGTCCTCGGGGATCAACCCGCCCGGCGGCAGCCTGCGCCGGGCGGCAGCCACCGCCTCGGTGGCACGGCGCAACTCGATCTCCTGCTCGAGAAGCCGATTGCGCGCCGCCCGGTATTCCGCCGACTCTCCTGGAAAGGTCATGCTCACGGGTCCACTTCCCTCTCGGATTCGCCTACAGCGTGCGGCTTGCAGAGATCCCCGGGATCATGACCAGCCCTCCTGCCGCGGCGGATCTGCAGGCGCCGGTGGCGCCGTTATGCCGCGGCTGCGGCCGGCCGGAGGTCAGCCGCCGTCTTGGTCCTCGCCTTCGCCTTCACCGTCGCCTTCGACCTTGTTGCCGTCCGCGTTGAGCACGAACCACTCGGCGCCGAACTGGTCGAGCTCCTGGCCGGTGGTGTCGCCGGGTTTCTCGTCGCCCTGGTAGTAGTACAGCGGGTGGCCGTTGTAGGTCACTTCAGTGGTGCCGTCGTCGCGGGTGGTCATCCCGAGGAGGTCGGCCTTGACGCCTTCGCCCGCCTTCGGTTCGCCGGACGTGGTCAACGGAGGCCAGGCTCGCGCGCAGGCGTCGTTGCAGGTGGACTTCTCCGATGTATCGGCCTCGAACAGGTACAGCGTCCGGCCTTCCCCGTCGACCAGGACCTGGCCGAGGTTGCTTGAACGCACGGCCACGGTCGCCTGGCCCGCGGGCGCACGGGTGCCTGGTGCGGTGGTTGTGGGGGTCGGCGTCTTCTCGGTCGGGCTCGGGACCGCGGGTGGGGTCGTCTCCTCGTCGTCCCCGCATCCGGTGCAGACGGCGGCGAGCAGCGCGACAGTGACCGCGACGAAAGTCGCCTTGACGGTGTGATGCATGGCAGGGCTTCCAGTGGAGGGACCGACCGCCCTGCTGCGGGCAGAGCGTGAACACGGCCCGTCTGGACGGGCCGCCCTCCCTTTCACTACGGCGTAGCGCGCAGACCGCGGCAATCGGTGTGACCCGTCCGGCGTACGGGATGGCGCGGAATGGTGTATTGCGTCGTCCCGGGGCCCAGGGCGGCGGTGCCGCGCCCTATTACCGGGCGGGCCAGCGCGTTGGAGCCCTCCATCAGACAGTGGGGCACCGGTTCGCCCCTGGGGGGCCGCGAGGTGCGGCGGCCCCCAGAATCCGCCGCCTTGGGGGTGGCGGGCGGAGTGCGATCCGTCCTTGTCATGCCGAGGAGCTGCCTGTGTGGTCCTGGCGCATGACCTGGTGGATACAGGCGTAGGCAAGGCCCAGGAGCAGGCCGTAGACGAGGTGTCCGACCAAGCTCTTCCACGCCATCTCGTTCACCTCGAACACCGGCATGCCGAGCTTGGCGGGCATCAGCCACAGCGCGCCCACCACCCACCAGACGGCGCCGTAGACCAGACCGAGCGCTGCCGCGGGCAGCATCTTCGCGGCCCGATGGCCGGCGAGGAGCGCGAAGGTGATGCCGATGAAGGCGGAGATCGCCAGGTGGACCAGCCAGGCGACGCTGGTGGAGGTGGAGTCCACCAGCATGGCGACCATCGGCATCATGTCCCAGACCTGCATCATGATGCCTAAGGCGGCACCGCCGATCAGTCCGCCGGCCGCGCCGAACGTGGCTTGCGCGGGGATGGCGGCGGTGGCGCGGGAGGAAGCGTGTGCGCTGGTCATGGAACTGCCCTTCTGTGCGTGGACTGTTCCGCGTGACGCTAGGACCGGTGCATGGGGCCGGTATGTGATGGCGCTTACGTACGGGCCGGTGGACCGCGGGTTCACCGTGACCTTTCCGGCGACGAGCAGGGCATGGCCAGGCGTGCCGTCGGCGACAGCCCCGGGCAGCGGCCGGCACCGGACCGGCGGGCTATGGGCCACCGCCGAACAGCTCACCGGGGTGACGTACCGGGCGCTGGAGCCGCGCGCACCGCTACGACCTCGGTCTGTGCCGGAAGTATGGACACCCCGTTGGCACACCTCTAGCTTCTTGGTCTAGGCCAAGTGGGGCCAGTGGCGAGGTGATGTCATGTCCAGACGGCGACGGATGATGATTGCGGTGGCGGCAACGGTGCTCGGCCTGATGGCCGCCCTTGTCCCCGGCTGGTCCGCGTCCGCGGCGACATGCGCCACAGCGTGGAGCTCGACGACGGCGTACAACGGCGGCGCCGTCGTCTCGTACGGCGGGCACAACTGGTCCGCGAAGTGGTGGACGCAGGGCGAGACGCCCGGCACCACGGACGAGTGGGGCGTGTGGTCGGACCAGGGTGCCTGCGACAGCTCGACTGGCGGCGATCCGACCGACGGCTGGACGCAGCGGTCGTTCACGTACAACATGCAAAAGCCCTGGAACCTCAGCCTCAGTGAGCGTTACTCCTACGATTCGTCGACGGGCACGCACAGGATGTGGGTCTACGACACCGACGAACCCATGTCGGAAGGCAGCACCACCGACCCACGCACTGAGATGCGCTGGCTGCAGGAGTACAGCTCGGGCGAGCACATGTGGGACGCCGACGTGTACATCCCGGCCAGTACGGACGGGGCCACTGTCATGCAGATCCTGCGGATCAAGCGCCCTTCCGGCACCCCAGCCACCGACTTCATGGCGAACTCGTACAACCAGAACGGCGGCACGGTGAAGTACTACACCGGCACCGTCCTCAAGACCGGTGCCTACGACACCTGGTGGAACCTGAAGGTGGCGCACAACGCGTCCACCGGAAAGATCCAGGTCTACGTCGACAACCAACTGAAACTGACGGTCGACGACCGCGGCGCCGCCACCCGGCACTTCAAGAACGGCGTCTACCACCACGGCAGCGGCAAGGCGGAGGCCCGCTTCCGCAACATCCGCTACTGGACGAGGTAGGCGGGCCCTCCCGCGGCCTGGGGGCAGGGGCGTTCCGGGGCAAGCGGCACCAACCGCGGACTCAGTGGGAGGTGCGGTTTCGGGGGAGCGGGGGATTGAACCGGGACCGAGCAGCCAAGGTCCAGCGAAGAGCTGTCGCATGACGGATCTGCACCACGCGCTCGACATCGAACTCAACGACCCGCAAAGCGCCAGGCAGCGAAGCGCTTCGCTGTGTGTCCCAGTCGATCCGAGCCTTTCCGGTCAGCTGCAAGGTGTGCCCCTGCTCCCAGTCCAGGAAGAGGAGTCCACAGGACGGGTTGAGGTGGAGGTTTCCCAACGTCATATAGAAGGAGTTCCCGACGTAGTCCGGCCAGGAGAGCCGACGTGGACCGTCGACGGTCACGAAGCCCGGTTCGCCGCCGCGATGCGAGACATCGGCTCCGTGTTCCGGGGAGTGGCTGGCGATGAAGAACGTGTCCGCCTCTGTGACCCAGTGCTGCTGTTCCGGGCTGAGACCCCCGCGAGTCTCAGCGGTGGGCCGTACGGAATCCGGAGCATCCTCCAGAAGGACGCGCTGCTGAAGGTATTTAGGGCAATTGCCCAGTACTTGTTCGGTGCGGACGTGGAGGCTGCCCTCCTGCCGCCGTGCCACACCGTTCAGCCTGATGCGGCGCATGGTCGGCGGTTCGATCGCCAGCATGCCGACCGCGCGCTGGGTCTCGAATGCGTGCTCAAGGGGGTCACCCGTGACCGGTACGGCAGCCACCATGAGGTTGTGCCGGTCCGCGGGGTCGGCGAAGCCCGTGTCTCCCGTTACGGCGGAGGCCCACACGGCGTCCTCGACGTCGGCGGCGCCGAGGACGAGCATGCGTTGCCGCCTCAGGAAATGGGCGAAGCCCGGCTGGATCACATCGTCGAACATGGGAGAGCCCCAGCCCGCGCGCCCCTCACCCGCCTTCTTCTGCACGGCCTGTTCACCTTCGTGGTAGCGCGTCTTGATCACACCGACCTCCTCGTCTCCGAGCTGTCCGCTGCTGCTCTCGCTACGGGCGGGCGCCGATCAGGAGGGCGGTGTCCACCAGGCGGTTGGAGAAGCCCCATTCGTTGTCGTACCAGCCGACGACCTTCACCTGTCGTCCGTCCCCGATCACCTTCGTAAGCCCCGCGTCGAAGATGCACGAGGCGGGGTCGGAGACGATGTCCCCGGACACGATCGGGTCCTCGGTGTACCTGAGGATGTTCGCCAGCCGGCCTCGCGCGGCTTCGGCGAAGATGTGGTTGATCTCCTCCGCCGAAGTGGGGCGGCTGGCCGTGACGGTGAGGTCGGTCACGGAGCCGGCCGCCACGGGGACGCGCAGTGCGTATCCGTCCAGCTTGCCGGCGAGCTGAGGCAGGACGCGGCCGATGGCGTTCGCCGCCCCGGTCGTGGTGGGAATGGTGTTCGTGGCCGCGGCCCGGGCGCGACGTAGATCGCGATGGGGCGCGTCCTGCAGGTTCTGGTCCTGCGTGTAGGCATGGACCGTCGTCATGAGGCCGTGCTCGATGCCAACGGACCTGTCCAGCACATCCGCCATGGGTGCGAGGCAGTTCGTGGTGCACGAGGCGTTCGAAACGATGTCGTGCTGTTCGGCGTCATAACGGTGGTCATTGATACCAAAGGCGATGGTCAGGTCCTCGTTCTGAGCGGGGGCACTGATGATCACCTTCCGCGCGCCGCCCTGGAGATGCGCCTTCGCCCTCTCCGCGTCGGTGAACACGCCTGTCGACTCGATGACCACATCCACATCCAACTCGCTCCAGGCGAGCTTGGCCGGGTCCCCCTCGCCAGTGACACGGATGACGTGTCCGTCGACGCTGATGTCGTTGTCTGCGGACCGCACCGTACGGCCCAGGCGTCCAGCCGTGCTGTCGTACTTCAGCAAGTGCGCCAGAGTGCCGGCGTCGGTCAGGTCGTTGACGCCAACCACCTCGAGGTCGGCGCCCCGCGCGAGCGCAGCGCGGAAGAAGCTTCGTCCGATGCGGCCAAAGCCGTTGATGCCTACCCTTGTCGCCACGTGCCACGGTCCTTGTTCGGAGGTATGCGTCATGTCCGCCGGGAGGCGGACGGTGGTTCGGACGCTAGTGAGGGCGGCACGTCCTCGCTTGACGAATCGCGCACGCTCCCTGGCCGAGGCACGCCCTCTTGGCGGCTCGTGTTCGGCGGAGGCGTTCGGCTCGGTGCAGTGGCAGTGAGGCGCACCGGCGGAGACGGACGTGGCGTGGTGGGTGGTGCTGTCGCATGGTGCCAGTCGTGACAGCCATCGAAGCTTTCGATCACTGTAGAAAACCAGCACGAGGGTATGTTCCTATGGCTGGCGGACAAGCGGGGCGCAGGGCAACACCAGCCCATGGGGTACGACGGCCGTGCAGGAAACGGCCGCAGCAGTGGCCCGTAAGGAGACGGAAGCGCGTCCCGCGAGTCCTCGGCAGACGGGGGTTAGTCGATGCTGCATGTCGATGTGCGGAATGCACGTCAAATCGTTGTCCATCAGAAGATGGCTGCGCAGTCCCGAGGCTGCGTTCAAATTGTCCGTGATCACGACGGAGAGCTCGAGGGTACTACCGCAAGCAAGCGGTTCGGTGAAGTGCGGTTCTCTCTGGTGGAGGGCGGTCCGCGCGAGATGATCCGGCCCAGCCGGCTGATCGAGCGGAGTGCGGACAGATATCTGAGGGTATGCCGTCCGCTGGCCGGCGAGATATGGGTCTTCCAGGACGGACAGCATGCGGTGGCACGCGGTCCGCAGCTTGTCTGCTATGACAGTTCACGGCCCTACAAAGTCATCATGCCAGAGCGGTTTCGCATGGTGACGCTCTTACTGCCGCATCGCCTGATGGGGCTCACCTCGAAAGACACCGACCTGCTCACGGCCAAAGCGTGGCACGGATCGCAAGGTCTTGGTGCGCTGATGTCCAACCTGCTCGTCGGTCTTGAACAGCATGGCGAGGAAGTCAACACGGCGATCGATATCCTGGGTGGCAGCGTGGCAGGCTTGGCCGCCGCTTTCTTCGCGGAGCGGATGCGGTCGGTAGTCGCCGAACCCGGAGTGGGCAGACAGGCATTGATGCTGAGCATCCAGGCCTTCATACGCGAGCGGCTGGCCGACCCCGATCTCAGCCCGGTGGCCGTGGCCCAGCAGCACAATGTCTCGCTCCGCTACCTGCAGAAGATATTCCATGAGCACAACACCAGCCCCGCACGATGGATCCGGGACGAAAGACTGGCCCGCTGCCGGTCCGAATTAGCCGATCCTGGGCTTGACCATCTGTCCATTGCGGCGATCGGTGAACGGTCGGGTTTTTACGGGGCTTCCCACTTCAGCCGCCTCTTCCGGGATCGGTACGGCATCACGCCTCGGGAATACCGGAAGGGGAGAGGAGTGACTCTCGCCGGCTGAGGCACATCGCATGTGTTCCACAACTCGGACAGATTCCATCAGTCATGGGAAGGTAACACGTTGACTAGCTTTGAATTCCCCGGCGAGTACTACGAGATCATGCGCAGGGATTTTCGGAACCTCGCCGCGGAAACGGACTTTCTCGCTTCTCTCGCACCGGCCGGCGGACGGGTGCTCGATCTCGGCTGCGGGACTGGTACCAACCTCCGAGAGCTCGGCGCGCGTGGCTACTCCTGCGTCGGAGTGGACCAGAGCGCCAGTTTCATCGGCTATGCGCGGCGGGCCGGCGGGAGGAACGTCGAGTACGTTCGTGAACGGGTCGAGGAATTCGACTGCGATGACCGATTCGATCTGATCTACAGCATGTTCATGACGTTGAATTACCTGCCGCGAGCAGAGCTGCGACGAGTTCTGGAGAGGATGCGGGACCTTCTGCTGGCGGGCGGTCATGTCGTCCTGGAATTCGGCCACCTGCTGAACTTCGTGGAGAGCTACCAGCAGCACACGGTCGCTCATCACCGCGGTGACGGTGTGCTCATCACCCGGCTCGCCCGCCAGTCGCTCAACCCGCACGCAGCGAACTGGAGAAACGAGGAGACCCTTCTCGTGCGCGAGACCGACGGCCAAGTAGCCATGTACGACAACTTCTTCGACCAAGCCGTCCTCACCGGGCCGGAGGTGCGCGGCCTGTTGGCCGACGTCGGTCTGGCGGTAACGGCCGAGTACGGGGGCTTCCGGAAGGAGCAGGCGCCCGGCCACGGGCGTGGCCCGCTGGTGATCGTGGCGACCGCAGAGGGGGCCAGTGCGGTATGACGAACGCTGACATCTCCTTTCTCGACGGGGGTCCAGCCGTTCCGCCAGGCATCGCACATCTCGGCGAAACGCTGGTCCGCGCGGCACGGACCGGAAGTGTTGAAGGCATCCGCTTCATCCGGTCGGACGGCACCGAAACCGGGAAAACCTACCAGCAACTGCTGGACGATGCCGCGTGCATGCTCGCCGGAATCCGAGAGGCAGGCGTCCTCCCCGGAGAGACCATCATCCTTCAGGTGGGCGACGACCCAGAGCTGCTGGCCGCATTCTGGGCATGCGTCCTGGGCGGGTTCGTCCCGATGCCGGTCAACGCCGGTGCAACCGCGGAACAGAGGGCGGCAGCACCCGAGTTGTTGCAGCGTGTTTGGAACGGTTACGGGAAACCGAGGGTGATCACTGGTACCGGGCAGGAGGTGGCCCCCGCGGTCACGGCTGATCCGCGGTGGGACGCCGTATGGCTGGGGGACACCCGCCGATTGCTCTCACACGCTCCCGACCGTGCGTGGCACCAGGCCAAGTCCGACGACCCGGCCATGTACCTGCTCACCTCGGGCAGCACCGGCGTACCCAAAGCCGTGGTGCTCAGCCATCGGAACGTGCTGAGCCGCACCGCGGCCACGGCCCAGATGAACCGGCTGGGCAGCCAGACACGTACCTTCAACTGGATGCCTCTGGACCATGTGGGCGGCCTGGTCATGTTCCATGCTCGCGACGTCTACCTCGGCTGCTACCAGGTCCATGGCCGGTTCGAGTGGGTGATCGAGGACCCGCTGCGCTGGATCGCCGCAATAGATCGGCACCGCGCGGACACCACATGGGCACCCAACTTCGCCTTCGGACTCATCAACGACCAGGCGGAGCAGCTGAAACAGCAGTCCTGGGACCTCAGTTGCCTGGGCTACATCATGAATGGCGGTGAAGCCGTCCGGAGCGGTGTGGTCCGTCGTTTCCTGGAGCTGCTCGCCCCCTTCGGGCTTCCGCACGATGCGATGTACCCGGGCTGGGGCATGTCGGAGACCTCTGCCGGAGTGGCTGACTGCGAGTTCTCCGCCGTCGAAGCCGGGGATGAGCGGTACGTCCCCGTGGGACGGCCTCAGCCTGGTACGTCCATCCGCGTCGTCGACGAGCGCAACGAGCTCGTACCCGTCGGCGTCACTGGCAGACTGCAGGTCACCGGTGCCACGGTGACCGCCGGTTACTACCGGAACGCCGAGCAGAACCGGCAGTCGTTCACCGCCGACGGCTGGTTCAAGTCGGGTGATCTCGCTTACGTCCAGAACGGAATCCTCACGGTGACCGGCCGGGCCGACGACGTCATCCAGTTCGATGGCGTCACGTACCACGGCCACGAAATCGAAGCCAGGGTGGAGGAGCTCGATTTCGTCGTGCCCTCGTACACCGTGGCCTGCCTGATGACCGGCGAGGACGGAGAGACCGAAGAGCTCGCGGTCTTCTTCCACCCGCGCGACGCAGTGGAGGTCTCCGAGGCGGAACGCATGGTCCGCGGCCGGATAGCCGACACGCTCGGTGTCGACGTCACGTACGTCGTGCCGGTCACAAAGGAGGACATCCCCAAGACCGGTATCGGCAAGCTCCGCAGGGCGCAGCTGCGGGAGCGGTTCGAATCGTCACGCGGCGCCGGCCGCGCCGACGCGTTCGCGCTGCCTTCCTGACCGCCCGGCGGGCCGGGTTCTTGATCAGGACTGCGGCGCCATGACGGTTGATAACGCAGCGAGTTGCATGGTTGGTGCTGCCGGGCAGGACTTCCCGGCAGCACCTCCCGACACAGCGGAGGGGCACCGTGTCCGGACTGATCGACACTACGGAAATGTATCTCCGCACCATCCTGGAGCTCGAGGAGGAAGGTGTGGTTCCCATGCGCGCCCGGATCGCCGAGCGGCTCGAACAGAGCGGGCCGACGGTCAGCCAGACCGTGGCGCGGATGGAGCGCGACGGGCTCGTCCTGGTCGCTGGGGACCGGCACCTGGAGTTGACCGGCGAGGGCCGTCGGCTCGCCACCCGGGTGATGCGCAAGCACCGCCTCGCCGAATGCCTGCTTGTGGAGGTCATCGGCCTGGAGTGGGAGCGGGTCCACGCCGAGGCGTGCCGCTGGGAGCATGTGATGAGCGAGGCCGTCGAGTGCCGCGTGCTCGAGCTCCTGCGTCACCCGACCGAGTCGCCGTACGGCAATCCGATCCCGGGCCTGGACGAGCTGTGCGAGAAATCCGAGGCCGCGGTTTTCCTGGACGAGGGCCTGGTGAGCCTGATGGATCTGGACCCGGGTGCGGATGGCAAGATCGTCGTCATACGCCGCATCGGTGAGCCCATCCAGAGCGACGCGCGGCTGATGTACACGCTGCGGAGGGCCGGAGTGGAGCCGGGCGCGGTCGTGAGCGTGACGATGACGGCGACGGGTGTGCTGGTGGGCAGCGGTGGTGAGGCTGCCGAGCTGTCCAAGGAGTTCGCCGCGCGGGTCATCGTCGCAGAGACCAGCGCCCACCGCTGAGGCCGCGCATTCTTCAGGCCGTGCGGCCGCCGGCCGGATGCCGGCGGCCCGCGCCGGTGCCGGCGCTCATGAGGCGGAGTGCATTCCCCACGCGTGCCACGTGTCGATCTCGATCCAGCCGCTCACCCGCGGTCGTTCGCGGTCCGGGTACGGCCTGCCGATGTAATGACGGGCGATCCGGTCGATGTCTTCCAGGTTCTGGTCGTCTTCCAGCGACACCATGCGTCCCTGAAGGCTGATGTGGCGGTACCAGCTGTCGGCATCCAGCACGGTCAGTGAGACCCGAGGATCGGCGCGCAGGTGGTCCAGGCGTTTACGCCGGGCGTCCATGTTGACCAGCACCCTTCCGTCTTGCCACAGATACCAGGTGGCCACGGACACGGGCGCGCCGTCCGGGCGGACGGTGCTGATCACGCAGGGATTCGCGCGGGCGAGCGTCGTGGTGATGTGCTTGGGCAGCGCTGCACGGGGCATGAGCAGGAAGCCTTCCGTCGATATGAGGCGGTGAAGGGACCGTCAGGTGCTCGGTCGCCGTCTTTGTCCGGCGGCCGGTTCAGAGGCGAGCATCCCGGGTCCGTGCGTAATGCCGGGCGGCCTTGGCGCGGTTGCCGCACAGGGCCATGGAGCACCAGCGGCGGGTGCCGTTGCGGGACGTGTCGAAGAAATGGCGGATGCAGTCCGGCTGGTCACAGAGGCGGATCCGGTCCGGGGCCGTGGCGAGCAGGTGCAGGTAGTTGCGGGCGGCCGTCCACGCCACGCTCCATGCCGGGTCCTCGAACTCTGCCGTTTCACCAGGTCCGTTGGCGGTCAGGGTGGGCCTGATGCGGCCGTGCGAGAGAACGTCGTCGACTTGTCGGGCGGCGGTGGAGGAGCCCGGATCGGCGAGGGCGGCGGCCAGTGCTTCGCGTGCGCGGAGCACCGCTTTCAGCGATGCGTCATCGGCGGGGAACTGGTCCACCAGGCCGCGGCCGGCCAGCCAAACGCGCAGGCCGGACGGCGAGTCCAGCAAGTCGTGGAGCCGGCCGTGCTCTTTCCAGCGGGTGTTCAGCAGGTCAAGGGCGAGGGGTTCGCCGACGAACGGGCGCGGGTCGGCCTCAGTCATCGCGCCATCCTCCATCCGTTACCGGTCCTAACCCCTCAAGCATACGTGACCGGTTGCACGAGGAAGCCTCTAACCCCTAAAATCTATTGCGATGGTTAGATCCGAGAGAGTGCCTGAGCGTCCACGAGAGGGGGCGAGTCGCTGCCGGCCGGACGGGCCTGCATGGACGGCGGGGCGATCGCGCCCAGCATGTGCGGACGTGCCAGATCACATGCGCGTTCAGGCGAGAGGCGAGAAGCCACCGTTCATAGCGTGAGGGCCAGTGCAAGAGCGGCCGGGACTGTCGGACCGTCCCGATTTCGGGCGTCGGCTGCCTGGAATCACGAGCGGACAGCAGCCCGTCATCGCGCCCGAACCAGAGACGAATACACAGGCACAGGAGACTTTCAATGACTATTTCGGAGACTCTGAGTCCCGCGGCAGGACGCGAGCAGGCCCCTGCTTCTCCGGAGGAGATTCTGGCGCGTGCGCGGGCAGCGGCCCGGTTGCTGCGCGAGCGCTCCGAGGAGATCGAGCGCACCAGGCGCCTTCCCGAGGATGTCGTCCAGCTGATGCGCGACACCGGCGTCTTCCGCATCGGTATGCCGAAGGAATGGGGAGGACCGGAACTCACCTTCGCGCAGCAGACCGAAGTGATCGAGGCGCTCTCCTACGGTGACGCGGCGGCGGGCTGGTGTGCCATGATCGGCATGGACACCTGGATCTATGCGGGATACCTGGATGAGCCGGTCGTCAAGGAAATGCTCACCCAGCCCGACGCGATCACTGCCGGCCTGATCTTCCCGACCGGCCGCGCCGAGCGGGTGCCGGGTGGCTACCGCGTCACCGGCCGCTGGCCGTTCGGCAGTGGCGTCACGCACGCCGACTGGGTCGTCGGAGGCTGCTTCGTCTACCGCGACGGCGAGCCCGAACCGGGGCCTGACGGCGCGCCGATGAACTGGCGCCTGATGCTGGCCCGCAGCGAGGAATTCGAGACGGTGGACACCTGGCACACCACCGGTCTGGCGGGCAGCGGCAGCATGGACTATCAGGTCACGGACCTGTTCGTCCCCGAAGAGCGTTCCTTCAACTTCATGAATCCGCACGGGTCGGGACCCCTGGCCGCCCCGGATGCCTTCCTTGGCAATGTGCCCGGTGTGCCTCTCGGAGTCGCCCGTGCGGCCCTCGATCACGTACGTGAGCTGGCGGCCGACCGCGTCGAGCGGACCACAGGCACTGCCTGGTCGGACAGTTACCGCGTGCAGACGACCATTGGCCAGGCAGAGATGGAGCTCACCGCGGCGCGCTACGCGGTCTACGGCACCCTGAACGAGCTGTGGCGGCGGCTGGAAACCGGTACCCAACCGACCCCCGACCAGCAAGTCTCCTCGGCGCTCGCCCGTGTCAACGCCTTCCGGACGGCGCGGTCGATCGTCTCCCGGCTTTCCGACCTCGTCGGAACGGCCTCGATCTACCGGACTTCTCCTCTGGACCGCTGGCTTCGCGATCTGCACACCATGTGCCAGCACATTCTCGCCCAGGAGCAGATTGTGCAGTCGGCAGGAGCACATCTCCTCGGCGGAACACCTCAGGCGCCCTTCCCGCTGGGACTCAAGGGATAACCGGCACGGTGACGGCGGCCAAAGGACGCGGGCCGGAGGTTCCTTCGCCCTTGGCCGCACCGCCGGCATCGGACGCAAGCGGCAAAGCCTTCGCTCCAGGCACGGGAACGGTGATCTCCTCACCCTTTACGTGCGGCGGCAGCGACACAATGACCGGCATCTGACTAGTGAATTGGGACAGTTCATGGCAACTTCCAGCGAAGTAGAAGTCGAGACAGTAGTCGAAGGCGAGAGGAAAGCGGACAACACCAAGAAGTCCTGGGGGTTCCGCGAGTGGGGCCTGCTCGTCAGCGTCTGTGCCGCATTCTTCCTGGACGCCCTCGACAACATCATGGTCGGGATCGCGGTCCCGCCGATCCAGTCGGACCTCGGGATGACCACCGAGTCCGTGCAATGGGTCGTGAGCTCCTACGTCCTCGGATTCGGCGGTTTCCTGCTGCTTGGCGGGCGCATGGCGGACTTGCTGGGCCGGCGCCGCATGTTCCTGATAGGTGTGGCCGTCTTCGCCATCGGCTCGCTGGTCGGCGGCGTGACCAATGACGGACTGGTCGTGATCGCTGCCCGGTTCGTCATGGGTGTCGGTGCCGCATTCACCGCTCCGGCCAGTCTGTCCATCATCATCACCAATTTCCCCGAAGGCGCGCAGCGCAATCGCGCGGTCGGCATCTACACCGCCTGCGGCGCGGTCGGCTACTCCACCGGCGTCATCGCCGGTGGTGCGCTCACCGAGATCAGCTGGCGCTGGACTTTCCTGCTCCCGGTCGCCGTGGCGCTCATCGCGCTCATCGGTGCCTTGGCGCTGGTGCCGCGTGACATCAAGCCGGACCGCGGCTCGGGCAAGTTCGACGTAGCCGGCGCCGTCACCGTCACCGTCGCAATGCTGCTCCTCGTATACAGCATCGTCGAGGCGCCCAATGCGGGCTGGGTCTCGCCGCGTACCCTGGGGACGTTCGCCGCATCGGTGGTTCTCCTCGCGGCCTTCGTCGTCATCGAGCGCCGGGCAGCCCAGCCCCTGCTGCGCCTGGGCCTGCTGCGCAACCGCGCACTGGTGGGGGCGAGCCTGGTCGCCGCGGCGATTCTCGGCACCTACATGAGCTTCCAGTTCATCGGCGGTCTCTATCTGCAGACCATGCGCGCATGGTCGCCGATGGAGATGGCCCTGGCCTTCCTCCCCATCGGTCTGCTCATCGCGACGATCGCTCCGCGGGCCGGCAAGCTGATTTCGCGATTCGGCGTCCAATGGATGATCTTCGCGGGGTTCGTCGCCTACACCGCTTCGTACCTCCTCTTCCTGCGGATCGACGAGGCATCTTCCTACGCTTGGGTGATCCTGCCGAGCATCCTGCTCATCGGTGTGGCCTTCCCCTTCTCCTTCCCTGCCGCCAACGTCCAGGCGACCACCGGCGTGGACGAGTCCGAACAGGGGCTGGCAGCCGGCGTGCTGCAGACGGGTTACCAGGTCGGCGCGGCGATCGTACTCGCCATCGTGACCGCCACGATGGCGGCCGAAGGCCCGGCGAACGACGCGGCCGGAACGCTGTCCGGCTATCACAACGGCCTCTACGTCGTCACCGGCATCTCTGTCATCACCACGTTGCTCACGCTCGTCGCGGCGCTCCGTGCCTCTGCACGGCGCCGGGTGGCAGGTTCGGCAGCGGCCGCGAGCCAGTCGTAGGCGTACGCCCACCGTTCGACGGACCGGGGGTCCACCCGCACCCATCTCGGGGGGACGGGTGGAGCCCCGGTTTTCCTGCGGAAACCAGAATTCCTCATGCCGACGAATGACCGTTCCGGGGAACGGTGCGCCAACGCTCCCATCATCCCTTTTCCCAGGGCGGATTGGGCGAGTTGTTGCAACGTCGGGCGAGTAAGCTCTCGCAAGGACTGACCAATTGTCGGCAGGGCTTGCCCCGGTCAGTCAACAAGCCGAGTCGCAGGCATCGTCTTTCATCTCCCGAGTGGCGATGCTGAGGTGGCGCGCCCCAAGCCGGCCGCGGTATACCGCCTTGATGGATCACCTGGCAGTGCATGCCGGTTGAGCGACGGCCACGGCGACGCATGTCCGAGCAGACCACGTCAACATGCAACACGGCTGACGTGTTCGGTCGCGTCAACTGCACGGAGAGGTCCCCCGGTTGAGCAAAGGATACACGCGTGGCGGTATTCTTTGAGGTAGTCAACGATGAAACGGGGGGTAACGGCCACCGTGCGGCGTCTCAACGACGTACCGCCGTGAAGGGGATGATGTTCGTGGCGCAGCAGGAGCGTGCGATCAGAACTCGGGAGATGATCCTGGAGGCGGCGGGCGCGGTGTTCGCCGAGCGGGGATACGGCGGGGCCACCATCTGCGATGTCTACTCACGTGCGGGGCTGACCAAAGGGGCGTTCTACTTCCACTTCTCCTCCAAGGAGGAGTTGGCCGAGGCGATCCTCGAGCTGCAGGTTGATCCGCAGAGCTTCCCAGTCGTGCAACGGCCGGTGAAGCTCCAGGAGCTGGTGGACGCGGGGTTCGTCTTCGCGCACCGCCTCATGCATGACCGAATGCTGCAAGGCAGCATCAGCCTGTCGCTGGAACCGGGCGCGCACCCCTTTGACCGTCGGCAGCCGTTCCTGGCCTGGATTGCACACAACCTGGCGGGTCTGACCGAAGCGCGCGAACACGGAGAGCTGTACCCGCACGTCGACCTGGAGGAGACAGCCGAACTGCTTGTCGCTTCCTTCTCCGGAATCCAGCTGTTGTCACGCGTGTTGTCGGACCGCACGGACCTGGCACACCGGGTGTCGGTGCTCATGGAGCATCTGCTTCCGGCCATCGCCGTGCCCGCCGTCCTTACGAAGCTGGACATGACCGCCGGGCGTGGGGAGCGGGTGCTGGCCGAAGCGGAGGCCATGGCCGTCGCCTCGCAGAGTGCCAACTCCCGCTCTGGCAACGCGCTGCCTGAACAGGCTTCGGGTAAACCGTAGTTGTCATGGTGGCCAACTGCTGCCGACCGTCCCGCCTCGACTGAGCCATTTGTATGCTGCAGGACCGGATAACCCCCTGAGTAAACCAGCAAGCTGGTATTTTTTATCCACAGGTGGCGAGAATGCCTAAGGATGAAGGGGGGCCTGCTGTGAACTTGCAGCAGTTGCGCACGTTCCGCGAGGTGGCAGCCGAGCTGAGCTTTACGAGGGCGGCCGAGAAACTGCACTACGCCCAGTCCAGTGTTACGTCCCAGATCAGAAACCTCGAAGAAGCCGTCGGAGCGCCCCTGTTCGATCGGAGCGGCCGTCGGATCTCCTTAACCGATGCGGGCATGCGCCTTCTGCCTTACGCGGACGAAATACTCCATATCGTGGAGGCAGCCCAAAAGGAAGTGGACGAAACCGTCATCGAGGCCTCCTGAGTACACGTCTCTGGGCGCCGACCGGGCGAAGGGTGGTCATGGCCACACGGGGAGCGAAACCCTCCTCGCTGTGGTCGGGCGCCTCCGGAGGTCTGTCGCAGGCCTCTGCTGCGATGCGGACCGACAACGGCTGGGGCAACTGCAGTGCCATGAGCGCCCGTCCGGCTCCGATTCAGCCGGTCCAGAAATCCCACCAGCGGGTCAGGATCAGCATGCCGATCACACCCATCCACAGGACTGGCGGCACCCAGTGGAACTCCGTCAGCCCGTCCCGCAGGCCCTCCGGCGCTGGGATGATGCGGTGCCCGATGTTGTGCACGGTGACGTAGCAGAACATCACGATGGTGGCGACCCATGCCAGACAGCACCACAGGCACAGCGAGTTGATGACGTACAGCGACTGGTACTGCAGCCAGGTGCAGAAGCCGACGCCGAAGAGCGTGCCGGCGTTCAGGCCCAGCCAGAACCAGCGGCGGTAGCGGGCACCGGTGAGCAAGCCCATACCGATGGCGATGACGACGCCGTACGTGACCAGGCCCAGCATCGGGTTGGGGAACCCGAAGGCCGAGGCCTGGTCACTCTCCAGGATATTGCCGCAGGAGACGACGGGGTTGAGGCTGCAGCCGGGTGTGAAGGTCCTGCCCTCGACCTTCGCCTCGAGGGTCTTGAACTTATCGATCGTGATCACCCACGCGGCCAGCAGCCCGGCGGCGCCGCTGATCACTAGCATCAGGGCGAAGGCGCGACTGCTGCCCACCGTATGATGCCCGCTCTTCCCCCCTTCGTCCGACGTTCCGTCGGCGGCCCTCTGCGGTTCTCCTGCCACAGCTTCGTCACTCCTGTCGTTTTGTTCCGTCGAGCGGGCTCCCTGCCAGGACGGATTGGATCCATGCGAGCAAAACCCGGCCGATGCGCCGCATCGCTGGTCCCCAAACGCCTCGCAGCACACTAAGGGCACGTACGAAATACCTCTTGCGCGGCAGCGCATGCGTTTTCCAGAGAACGCGCAGGGCGGATGCGATTCTCCCGGGCCACGTCTGCCTGAATCCGTCGCGATGCCGCCCCGCGGCTCTGTGGTATTGCGCGCGTGCGGCTGCGCGCCAGATAGGTGCGATTCGACGGCAACCAGGAAGGCGTGTACCGGCAATTGTCTGTGCGCGCCACGGCAAATCCTTCACCTACCCGCTCTGTAGTGTCGCCAACATCGAACTGAGTTTCCTTTGCTGTCGAGGTGCTCGAGGCGCTGCCCGAGATGCCCCTTGCGGCTTCAAGTCCACGACCCGAGGCCGTAGCCGCGGGGTTGCCGAGCGCGTATCAGACACTCCCCGAGAGGATCACTGATGGGTGAGGTACCAGCCGCGAATCAGACGGCGGTTGCCGTGAAGGACGACCTGCGTTCCGTCATGCGCAATTTCGCCACTGGCGTGTGCGTGGTGAGTACATTCTCTGACCGGGCATCGCCTCGAAGGCACAATGCCCTTACCGTCAACTCGCTGACCTCCGTTTCGTTGGACCCGCCGCTGGTATCGCTGAACATCCGCCGTGATTCAACGTTCCTGGACGACCTGATGGAGTCCCAGGTGTGGGCGATTTCCATCCTCGACGCCGAAGCGGAGGATCTTGCGCGGATCTTCTCCCGTCCCGAGCAGGACAGGAGGAAGGCGCTGTGCACCTTGCCCGCCGAGCCGGGCAAGGAGACCGGTGCACTTCTGCTCGACTCCGTGGCCTGGATGGAATGTCGATACCGGAATCATGTTGTGGCCGGCGATCACCTTCTGATCATCGGGGAGGTCGTCGGACTCGGCGTGAATGACTCCCGTTCGCCGCTCATATTCCTGCAGGGGGGATTTCACCGGATCGGGCTGGATCAGGTGTGAGCGGATAGCGCATCGGCGCATTCGTAAACGCCGCCTGAGAAGTTCAACCAGCGTGACGCGGCGTGTCCATGTGCGGTTCACAGCGAACCGCACATCGTCTCTTCCCGTCATGCCCCCATGCCGGAGGGCGTACGCCCCATGAATTTTGCAGAAGGTGAGGACCGGCCCAGTGATCGCGAAAAGAGTTACTGATGCGGAACGCCTTTCCTTTCGTATATCGATAGGTGACTGACATATGTCTGGAATCTCAATCGGTGTGGTCGGAGGCGGCGCGTCTGCGGTCTGCCTCATCGACGCATTGGCCCGGGCGCAGGGCAGACCGGGCAGCATCACAGTGTTCGAGCCGTCGCCCCATCTGTGGCGCGGCCGCGCATACCAGGTCGACGCCGAGACCATCAAGGTCAATGCGACCCCCGACGATATGTCCGTACGCGTGGGCGACCTCGGCCACTTCGAGCGCTGGTTGGAGATTCGGGAGCGCATTGTCGAAGACCGCGGCAGCATTGACGTCTATTCCGGTGCACACTTCGCGCCGCGAACCGTCTACGGCGAGTACCTGGAGCAGACGGCCTACGCGGCACTGGGTGAACTGCGCAGGCAGGGCTGGCGGGTGGACCTCGTGGGCGCCGCGGTCACCGCGGCTCGGCGGACCGCCGAACGCGTGCTGCTGAGTACGAGGAACGGCATCGCCGGCGCATTCGACTATGCCGTTCTGTGCGTAGGCGGTGACAGCCCCAAGGACACCTACGGACTCACCGGCGCACCCGGATTCGTAGCGGATCCGTATCCCGTAGCGCACAAACTCCGCGACATCGACGAGCAGCAGAATGTAGCCGTGATCGGCAGCGGCCTGACGGCCGTTGACATCATCATCTCTCTCGCCGAGCAGGGCCATCATGGACGGATCAGCCTGCTGTCCAGGCGGGGCGTGCTCCCCGGTGTCCGACAGCGTCCGGTCGCCTTCAAACTGCGTCATCTCACCCAGGACCGGATGCGGTCCCTCGCCCGTCGACAACGCGAGATATCCATCAAGGACGTCGCGAGAATCGTCAAGGCCGAACTCCACGATGCCGGCGCGGATCTCAACTCCGTACACTCCGAGATCGCCGGCGTCGACGTGGAAGCCCCGGTGGATCGCCTGCGACGTCAGTTCGCCGCCGTGAGCTCACCGGACATGGGGCTGCGCATCCTGCAGCGTGCGGTCCCCGAGATCGGCCCCGACGTATGGCCGCTGCTAAGGGAGCAGGACAAGGCCGAGGTGCTTCGTTCCCACTACCGCACCATCATGAGTCTGTGCTGCCCCATGCCGCCGAGCAGCGCGGCCCTGCTGCTGAGCCTCGTCGACGCCGGCCAGCTGGAAATCCGCGCCGGGCTGCAGAAGGTCGCCGCACGCCCTGGTGGCGGCTTCGAGATCGCCACCTCGGACGGGACGGCCTTCGGCTCGGACAAGGTGATCAACGCGGTCAACGCTTCTGAGGACCGAATCCCCACCAGCGCTCTACCGCTGGTGACCACACTCACGCGCAGTCGGGCCGCGAGCCGTCATCCGCACGGCGGGCTGCACCTCGCTCGGGCGACCAGTCGGCTCATCTCCAACGGCACGCCGGATCCGCGCCTGTACGGACTCGGCAACATCGGCGCCGGGGCGCTCTTCTTCACGTTCGGAATCCCGTCCCTGGTGGACCGCAGCGAGGACATTGTCGCGGCCATCCTTCAGCACGCCGAGGCCGCAAGTGCTGCCCGGTCCGAGGAGGTTCTGCTCCCCGCATAGCGATGCCCGGACCGTCCACCTGTCAATTCCTTTGTCAACCCAGAGCAGAGAGACGGAGTCACCATGACCACGATGACCGACACAACCACCGATCCCCGCGCGGAATTTCTCGCGGACACCGCAACCGGTCTGCCGATTCCCGGCGAGCCGGCCTTTGACAGCTCGGAGGAGGCCCGGCGCCATCGGAAGCAGCGCCTGGCCGCAGCCCTCCGCCTGTTCGGTAAGTACGGCTTCGGAGAGGGCATTTCCGGGCACATCTCCGTCCGCGACCCGGAGTATCCGGATCAGTTTTGGGTCAACCCTTTCGGCATCTCCTTCAAGCACGTCCGCGTGGCCGATCTGATCTGTGTGGACTCCACTGGCCGCGTCGTCCACGGCAAGCACCGCGTCAACCCCAGTGCCTTCGTCATCCACTCCCAGATCCACGAACTCCAGCCCGAGGCCACCGCGGCGGCCCACGGCCACACGGCACACTCGCGTGCTCTTGGCGCACTCGGCCGTCTGCTGGAGCCCATCGACCAGGAGTCGGCCGCTTTCTACGGACGGCAGACCCTGTACGAAGCTTACGAAGGGCCCTCCGTCTCCCTTGAGCAGGGCCGGGACATCGCAGAGAAGCTCGGTGACAACCGCGCCATTCTGCTGCGTCACCATGGCCTGATCACGGTGGGCGGTTCGTTGGACGAGGCCGTGCACTGGTTCTTCACCTATGACAGCTGCGCCCAGGTCCAGCTGCTCGCCCAGGCGGCCGGTACGCCGCAAAAGTTCACGCACGAGCAGGCCATGGCCGCGGGTGCAGGATTCGGCGACGCACAGCTCGGCTGGTTCAGTTTCCAGCTGCTCTGGGACGAGATCGTCGCCGAGCAGCCTGATCTGCTCGAGGAGTAAGCAGCCTGTCGACGCCCCCCACACACACGCATCGGCACCGAGAAGTACGGACGATCTCGTCCCCCAGCCGGAAGATGTCACATCCATGAATTCTCAGCAGAGTGTCTCGGCGGGCTCGTCGTGGCGAGGCCTTCCCGCCGCTCAGCAACCGACATGGCCCGATGAGCAGGCCCTCAACGCCGTGCTGTCCGACCTCGCAACCTACCCTCCGCTGGTTTTCGCGGGCGAGTGCGACCAGCTGCGTGCCCGTCTGGGAGCCGTCGCGATGGGCGAGGCGTTCCTGTTGCAGGGTGGCGACTGTGCCGAGGCCTTCGACGCCGTGGGCGCTGACC